>CAYPZY010000406.1:0-3027 GCA_964415155.1 uncultured Bdellovibrionales bacterium | reverse complement strand
TGCCATAATTCCGGCGCAAATGTTCCCAAAATTTCCACTTGGACAAGAAACAATGAATGGCAAGTTGTGTTTTTGCATCAATTGCCGGTATTGGCAGTGAGAGAAGATCGGTCTCAGAGATTGCTGGATACATTGTTGCGCTGGTATGCAAATCCATAAGTTCACAAAACAGCGGCATGCGAAGATAAGTTAGCAGCACCTCGCTGCTGATTTTTTGCGGATTCAAAACAACAAAGCCTGAAGAACAAACATTACCGTCCTGTTGTTCAGCAATCAAAGCAGATAGCCTGCGAATGGGGCGAACTGTTGAAGTTATCACATCACCTGTACGAACAAATTGCGTTGCACGACTGGGAGCTTCTTTCTGTTCGAGCGACTCAGCTGTTGCAGTGCCATCCGAACCTAAGCCGCCGATTTCAATATAGTCAAACATGCCAGAGTCGTTTGGTTTAAAGCGTTCGTGTCTTGCTGGCGCGACATCTCCTATGCAAAGGCCATTCTGTCCCAATCGTCTCATTAGCTCTCTAACGCGAGGGGCAAAATATTGCGAGTCCAAGCGACCAGAAGAAAATGCATCACTGCTTGAACGCACATAGCTTAGCGGTGTGGGAGGAGTCCAGCTATCTAAACTGAGAGTACTTAAAAGATGCTTTTCAGCATCTTTTAAAAGTTCAACCCCTTTTTTTCTCGTCGCCGCTGACTTTTCTATTAGCTTGGAGATCGGTTCAATAAGGTTACTAAAAATTGGAATGGGTAAGTTTTTTAGATAAGCTGGCGCAATATGCGGCTGAGCAGCTCCATAAGCACCGCGATCCAATAATAATCGGCCCTGCCAAGTATTCAAAAAAGTTGATAAATATTCTGCAGGAATTACCCCCTTTCTAACGATTAAAAGATCTGCGCAGGCAAATAGCTCGTCGTCAAATAGAACTGGTGCACATTGCCCAAAGTTGGCTCCCGTGCGTGTTAGCACTACATCACCAACATCTAACTTATTTCTTTTAACAAATTGAGCGTTTGGGTTGTCTAAATAGCTGCCTTCCCCGAGGACTAATTGATTGCTTCGTACTTCTTGAGCTAATAGCATCCTATAGCCCGTTTCCGCATAAGCTCTCGTTATTTCAACAGGGTGCTGTATGTCTGGAGCAACTTCGTTTAGTAAAGATACAGTTGGGCAATTCTCAATTAAAGCTTTTGCGAGCAATATTTTTTTCTTAAAAAACTCACTTTCACATCGAAATGAAATGTCAGCGTCAACTACTTCGCTAAGAAGCATTTCGTTTAATTCCAGCCCCTCTAACAAACGCTTATAACGCGTTTTATCAAAGGGGCTTAACGAAAAAAACTTAAGCCCTCTTTTTTTGCGAACTCACAAAAGGCTTCGGCAATACCATCGCCAGTTAAGCCGTCGTGATTAAATAAGTCATGTTTGACGATCAGATGACCGTGGTTGTCAAGCTTCGGAGCATCAAGATTAATTGCTACCTTTTCCAGCTCGTCTTTGCTGGTAATACGCAATTCAGTAATCTCATTCAGTCGCGCTTGCTGTTTGGCAGTGATTTTATTGTTGTGTTCAAGCTCACGTAGTTTTTGTTCTTCAAGATCGATTTTTCGCCATTTGGCTTGCAACTTTTCAATTTCCGTCACTTGTTTGGTGCTCATGCAATGACGTTCGGCACGGTAAATTTTATCGCCAGAATTATCTTTGGATGGCTCCTGCATGGTGGCAAAGAATATTGGGTAATCGTCTACTTTTGGGCACAAAGGGCCTACATCTGGTTCGTCGTTCCATTTTTGAATAAACAGCACACTGGTTTTGGTGCCGGTGTGAGGCTTGAATACATTTCCATGCAGGCCAACCACTGCGAGGATGCGCCCATATTCAGCGAGATATTCGCGCAGTGCTTTATCCGAAGCATTATTAAAACGACCCTGAGGTAAAACTACTGCCATCCGTCCACCGGGTTTAAGAAATTGCAAGTTGCGTTCAATAAATAAAATATCGCGGCCAACTTTATTTTGATTTTTAACTTTCACCTTGCGGTAGGTTCCGTCGCCCAATTGATAGATCACTTCGTGACTGGCATGCAAGGCTTCCGGGAAGGTGGGGTTGCGCTTGGAGGCGTCGATGATATTTGGATTTGTAGTATCGACGTTGTTAATTTTGTCGAAACTGACCGAACGCGCCAAATCGTAACGGGCAAGAATGCGGGTTTCTTTGATATCACCTGCAAAGGGTGGGTTTGCCATTAGCACATCAAATTGAAAATCACGATTCTCGTTTTTGGCTGCACGTAATTTGCGCAAGCGTTTCCAGCCATCACCATAAATATCTTGCCAGTCACGGTCACCTGGGTTGTCGTTGTCTCCGGTTTTTTCAAACCATCGTTCGTAGTCCAGCGTGTTTAAATGCAGTACGTTAGTTTGCCCGTCACCTGCAATTAAGTTGAGGGTGCGGCCCACACGCACGGCTTTTTCGTCAAAGTCGATACCGAATACTTTATCAACCACATATTTGGCGTATCTGCCGGTTTTCTTTTGGGTGGTAAATAAATGATCTACAGGATCTTTTAAATCACGGCGAATTTGTTCCCAAACGTGGAAAATCCCGTGAACTGGAAAGCCGCAACTACCTGCAGCAGTATCGATGAGGGTTTCATTCTCTTGCGGGTTCATCATTTTCACGCACATGTCGATAACATAGCGCGGCGTAAAATATTGCCCTTTTTCACCTTTGCTAGATTTGTTTATTAAGTACTCAAAGGCCTCGTCCACCACTTCTAAATTGGAATTAAACAGTTTTACCTTTTCCAGTGAGGATACACATACTGCTAAGTGGCTTGGAGTGAGTTCGATTTTGGCATTTTCCGGGAATACTCCCTCCCAAGTCGCCTGAGCTTTTTCAAAGAGTTTCTGAATTTTTGCTTTGAGTTCGCTTTCGGTGTCGCCGTAGTTTTTAAATATTAAATAACCGGAATTATGTAGCAGCCGCACAAACCTTTTAAATTCAAACGGTTAGCGATTTTT
>CAYPZY010000405.1:0-3031 GCA_964415155.1 uncultured Bdellovibrionales bacterium | reverse complement strand
CTGGCAGAACGGCCCGTCGTATTGTCCTCAAGGTGTCCAGGCTTGAGTAATTCAGCAGGATTCTTTCCGTAAAATCGTTCTACAGCTTTTCCAAGTTTCTCGTTAACCTCTTCGATGTCTCGGTCTCTTGACATGGAAATCGTCACATCCTCAGAAATAACCGGCTCTCCTTTTGTACTAAGACGACCAAAGGGATCCTTTGCTTTAGAACCGTTTTCGCCGTTCAATCTTCCTTCTGTGCCGCCTTTGCCGTCTTTTACGCTATTTTTAATATTTGGGCCTTTTATGTCGGGGAAGCGTTTTAAATAGACGTATCCGGCAGTAAGTTCGCTGTTGGCTTCCTTCCGAAAGAATTCATAAGCTGTTTTAAATCCCGGAGTAGCATCCTTGCCTAGCGTGCCTTTGATATCTTTATAGGGGGGCCAAGACTCGTTAGCACCAATGTGAATATTATGCTTTTTCAGTACCGTTAAGACATAAGTTCGATCTAGAATTTTGGAGTCCATAAATTTAAGTATCTGTTGTTTTCCATCCTTTATTGATTCTGCGGCATAGGTTGCGCCCATATTCAGTGTGCTTAAAGCAAGTATGATTAAAATTTTCATAAAATCTCCTGTTAAGGATATCTATTACAAGCCCTATACCAATCGAGGCAGAAGTAAGTAGCTGAATTCCTTGGCGGCGCAACTGTCAAAAAGTTAGTCGGCTGGCAAATGGGCAACGAAAGTGTGTAAGGTATATCTAGGAAGCGGAGTAGCGATCTACTTCCGCTGGCGGAACTAAGATAAATACATTTTATTTATATACTAAACTAAAAAAAATGGCCGCGTAAAACTGTGGCCATTTTTTTTGGATAAATTAGAAACCGTAGCTTAAGCCTAAAGTAATACTTGATAATGAAACTTGATTTTTAAAGCTATAATTTTGCGAAGCGTTTCCAGCCAAGTTCGAACCGCTGCCACTACGTTGTGTGGAATCCTCAAACGCCTGAACGTAAGCAAGATCGAGGCTTAATGCTTCCATGGGCTTGTAAGCAAGTCCAAGAGTCAAATGATTCTGCGAAACCGCAGGAGTCATCGCGACATTGATTAAAGAATTGTACTGATTGAACATGGTATGACCTTGCAAACTTTTATTGGTAGAAAAGTCGGCGTTGGTACCTGACCAACTGGTTTCAGAAGTATTCTTCTCAATCGGTGCTTTTGCATAGTGATAGCCACCACGAACAATCCATTGCGGATTTACTGTGTATTGAGCACCTAGGGACAGTGCTGTCTGGTCGATCCAGCCAAGTTCACCAAAAAGTTTGGTTTTTGACCACATGATTTGGCGAACATCAAAAGACATTGTTACTTTATCAGTGATCGCGCGAGCAACACCTAAAGCGTACTCTGCCGGTTGCTCAGCATGAAGATTGTCAACCGCGGTTGAAGCCGACTGCCCAAAAGCATCAAGATCGACCACGCCAGAATATTCCACATCCACCGCCGTGGTAAAAGCTAAGCCCACATTCCAAACGTCTTGCAATGTGCCCATTGCACCGATCATAACGCCGGCAGCGCCAGCCGATTTTTTTTCATTGGTCGACTGAGAGACAAAACCGTAGTTTACCTCCATCTGACCATAGTTATAGAACGGAGAAAAACCTACCCAAGTATTTTTGAACCAAGCGGAATCATCAAGCTTGTAGCTGATAATAGGGGCGATGCGAAGCACGCCATACATATTTTTAATACGATCGACAGACTGATCATTTTTGAAATCAACAGCATTACCGGCAATTCCACCAAGACCGATGGCAAGATTTAAACGATCATTAAATTGATATCCGTAACCGAGGTAACCGTTGAGGGGAACATCGCCAGAACTTTTCTTCAATCCAGCGTTACCGAAAGTGGGTCCACCATCAGCCTCAATGCTGGCAGAAATTTGCGTGAGTCCAAAATAAAATTCACGACCTTTAATCGCACCAAGCGTTGCAGGATTTTTTGTCATGGCACTGCCGATACCAGTAAAATGCGCAGTTCCTATGCCTCCCATGGAACGAGAAGTAGTATCGATACCAATCATGTTAGGACCGTTTTCAGCAAACACAGACAAACTAAATAGCCATATTAAAAACATTTTAACCCCCATTGTGAGAAATTATTGTTCAAAGAAAGTTTGGGGGAGTCAAAGAAAACTTACGGAGTCATGTTTAACATTTCGCCAATTGTAACGGCTTTCAACTTTTTGCCGACAATCACTTTTTCGTAGACTTGGGGGATGACCTCAGCGGTGTGTTTGCCGTTTCGATTAGCATGAAAAATGGCAACACTGCCTGATTTCATTTGTTCCGTTGCCACTTGCACTAGGCGCTCCGTCGAAAGGTGTGGGTCAGGATCGCCCGAGACATAGTTCCACAACACAAACTTAATTTTTGCTTCGTCAGTTATTTTAACAGTGAGATCGTCGTACTCGCCAAAAGGTGGCCGAAATAAATCTGATATATAATGATACTTTTTGCGTAAAATATCGAAGGCACCAAATATCTCGAGCTTCTGCTGCTCCTCGTTTTTGCCGGTAAGGTGGGTATGAACGCGACCATGGGTTCCAACTTGGAAAAATGGTTTTGTAATAATCCTTTTGGTTTCCTTGGGATGTTTTCGAATCCAATTTCCCGACATAAAAAAAGTCGCAGGAATTTTTTTTTCAATTAAATAGTCAACGAGTTCAGTATTATATCCGTCGCCTTCTTTAACCGGGCAAAGATCAAAGGTGAGTGCGACGCACTGGCATTTTGCGGGGCCACCAGTGATGATTGCGGAAGGAATTTTATCTGCCGCCATAGCCGCAATGTTGGTGACGGAAGCAAAAGCAAAGGTTGTCAAAACAGTTGGCCAAAACATTTTTTAATTGTCGTGTGATATCAACGGTTTGTTCAATGAAAAAATGACAGAAAATGGTTATGAAATCTTTATATTGCATTGGCTTAATAATCGTCGCCGGGTTGATAACTTGTGTCATAAATGATATAAATCTCTCCTGTGGG
>CAYPZY010000404.1:0-3032 GCA_964415155.1 uncultured Bdellovibrionales bacterium | reverse complement strand
AATCTAAACATTGCTAAATCCGGTATGTAACTTCGTAAGCAATTCCCACAAGGACGTTATTTATGAAAAAGATTTTTACATACGGATGTCTCATTTTATTATGCAGTTGTGCTGAGCGCGATTCTTCTTTTTCGCTTCTTCCGACACAAGACACTTTCGAGCAAAAAACAGAGAACATTAACAACAAGATTGACATATTGTGGATGGTTGACGGCTCAGGAACTATGGCTAATCATCAAAACAACCTCGCGACCAATTTCGCACACTTTATCAGTGGCTTCGTGGCAAAAAACTACGACTATCATATGGTAGTAGCTAGCACTGACGCTTGGGTAAGGGAATACAATTACAATGCTGGTGGTTGTACATCTAACCCGAATCCCACACAAAGCCCAAACACAACCTATAAGTCCAGCTCTGATTGCCAAAACACTTTTGCAAAATATGGAGACCTCACCAAATTTCGAGATGGTGATATCTACGACTATGCTGCAGGAGCAGTCGGCCATCGTTCTGGTATTTACCTCTTAACAAGCCTCATGCTTCCTCAAGACATTTTGAACCTCTTCGCCATAAACGTAAAAACTGGAGTGCGTGGTGATGGAGCCGGCGAATCAGGCCTGCAAAGTTTGCGCGCTGTTTTACGTCGAAATAGTGACGGGTCCGTGGGTTACGCCGGTGAGACTCATACCGCATTGAGCACATTTCGTCGCAACGAAGCCTTCTTTGCCGTTATCATTATCAGTGATGAGGAGGACCAATCACGAAAACAAAACGGCAGCCAATATTCCTCCATTCAAGAATACACAAACGACTTCATAGGTTTTATGGATGGCTACACTGGCGGCGTCGATGGTAATCGTCGTTACAATGTCAACAGTATTGTCTTAGAAGACATTAACAACTGTTCCTACGGTCTTCACCCTCAGGCAACGCAGGGTGATCGTTACGTCTCGATTGCCAATTCTACCAACGGAGTTGTAGGAAATATTTGTAGTGCTGATTTTTCCAATCAGTTAAGTGAAGTCGCCAACCAGATTGCAAGTCTCTCAACCCGATTTCAATTGTCGCGACCACCTGCCCCCGAAACTATTCAAGTACATGTAAACGGCAGCACCATATCTGAGAGTTTAGTTAATGGTTGGACTTATATCCAAGACGGCGTCTTTCACTTTATTGAGTTCCACGGCGCTGCTATTCCCTCTCAGGGCGATGCTATCACTGTGAATTTTGATCCCACCACAATAAAATAATTATTCTGCAAGTGGAGTCTTCAAGGGCCTAGCCAAAACGAGATATAGACTCCACATCACTCCCACTAAAAAGACACCACCCATATAACCCAGATAGGCAAAATGCTCTTTCGCGGCGCCTCTTCCCATTTCCGGCCCATAGAGTGCTGCAAATAACCAAACAAAAGGATAAAGAAAACCGCCAATGCTCAGCAAATACGAAACGAGAAGTTTTTGTTTTGTCGAGGTTTGAACAAAGGCCAAAAGTACCAGTAACGCCAGAGCCATAGAAGAGACACCATTGGCGTGAAAATGATACCGCTGATAATAGCGCCAATTTTTTTCTTCTTCCGATTTAAGAGTTTCGGCTTTTTTTGCAGGATCTTGGATGGCTTGCACTTTTTCGTTTTTTGCCAGACCATCTTGAATTCGCTTTTTAAAAATTTCTTCATCCGCGCCGAATAAAATCGCAATAAGAACACCACCTAGCATTCCTAATACAGAGAGAAGATAGGGAAGTTTTTTTACCATAAAATTACCGTCCAGACTGAAGAGGTAAGCTGTTAGGATCGATTTTTTCGCCGTTGATGGTTATCTCTTGCGTTTGCTGACTGCCGCGACGGCTAGATACTGCAACCATCTCAGCCTCAAATTTTCCCAACGTCATGCGAAGAACCATGCGAAGATCACTTTTATCTTTATCACTTGCTAAAGAGATCTCCATATTAAAATTGAGGGTCCCATTTTTTTGCGAAGTCGCACTACCGCTACCGCTCATATTAACACTAAGGCGATCATTTCCTCCACCTAAGGAAATATTTTGAACCATGTCTAAGCGAATCACGTCGTTAAGATTTTTAAATTCTTCACTAACTACTTGGTAGCTAATTTCGGAGCGGATTGTTCCTGAATTATTCCCTGTGACCTGACCGGAATTATGCGCACGATATTTAATAGGACACTGAGGCCCCGAGAACTCCACGACTTCTTCCAAACCATTTTTATTTTCCGTAACAAGGCAATCGCGCAATTCGTCGCTCATTTTATTGATTACGGCATCTTTATCCGTTTTCTTTTCTTTGGCCTTCTTTTGATCTACGGCCTTCGCTGGACGAAGCAAAGCCTGAGTTACCTGTACAAAATCCTGCTTTTGTTCGGTGGAAAGTTTCGGTAAGTTTTTTTCGTTATTACCACAAGCACTAATGAAAATTAAAAAAAATGGGAGTAGCCGAATCACATGATCCTCCTAGGGTTATTTAGAAGGACTTATAGGGTAACTATCCGATGATCAATAATATTATTGGAGGTGGTGGGCGGAATCGAACCGCCGTAAACGGTTTTGCAGACCGGTGCCTAGCCACTTGGCTACACCACCTGAAAAATGAAGAAACAAATCTACACTACGGAAATTATTAAATAAAGGGATAATTGCAGACAAGGCTATCCGTGCCGTAAAAAACAGCAAAAGTATACGACTTATCTTTTAAGGAGAGGGCTCTGACGAAAAATCTCGCACTGCTCTTTACTGAGCACTGGTGAAACTAGAGGACCAGTGCCCAAAAGATTGGGGTAACGAACGTGATCTGAGTTTAAATAGACGTGAGCCAATTCGTGAGCAATGGTGGAATAGCTCTCGGGTACAAGTTTCGCATGATAGTCTGTGTGGCTAAAATCAAAGGCAATGGCGACATTCTCTAAATCCGAACCTTCACCCGATATTTTTGCAAAGGAAACTCCCGCCGGTCTCCCTTCAACGCCAGCAAGAACTTCACCGTCTGGATCTCCTGCCAGTATTAAAGT
>CAYPZY010000403.1:0-3033 GCA_964415155.1 uncultured Bdellovibrionales bacterium | reverse complement strand
GTATTTGCTATTGCCCCAGCGGCATAAACTTGTTGTCTCAACACCTGACTCACCCAATTCGTCAATTAACGCCGAGCCATCCATGTCTTGCCAATACACGACCGCTCGATCAAATAAACGAGAAGCCCCTTCGATAAAAAATGGAGTAGCACCTAACTGTTTTTCAAAGGCGACGACTTTCTCTTTATTCTCTTGTGCCGAATTAACCATGAAACTCTTAGCAGTGACGTTTTCCCAGGCCATTTGCCCGGCAATAAAAGGAGTAAAACGACAACGGTCGCCTAGCAAAGCGTAGGCTCTATCGCCACTCGTGCAAAAAATTCTCATTTCATGAGTTGCTGGGGGAGAATCTATTTTACGAAAGCGATGAATATTGTGATAAAGACTAATCACAAATATTTTCTTACTAACACAAGTTTCCTTAAAAACTTTCGTATCAAAAACCTCACCCGTAATCGGATGATCTTCAGACAAAATGACAAACAACGTTTCTTTCGAAAGCTTCTCGGGGTCGACCGTCTTCAAGTCCTCTTTAGAAAGGGGTTGGATTTTAAAACCAAATCGCGAAAAGGCTTTAGCCACATCATCAATGTAAAACGCAGCTTGCGGCAAATAACTTAAACTCATTTTGTGAGGATATAACTCTGCTAACCCTCGCGCGCACTCGCGAAGCGCATGGCTTGGACCAAAGAAACATTGCAGAAATCCCGGAGTTACATTTATTAGATCACTGCATTCGCGATTTAACTTTTCCCAACTATCGATATTAGGAAAGGGAATCAGCAAATTAGATTCCCGCCTTGTGACGTTCCTCATCGTCGACGGTACTGACAATGCCACCTTTAAGACTTGGCCGATAAGCCAAATGTCGAATGTCGTAAATAAAATTGGAGCCGTTCAACCCCGGCGTTTGCCATTCAGGTCCCATACGAACTGCATCGACAGGACAGGCCTCTTCGCAATAACCGCAAAATACACAGCGAAGGATATCGATTTCATATTTTATGGGATACTTTTCTACCTTTGGATCTTCATGTTCAGAAGCGACGATAGAAATACATTCGGCAGGACAAGCAGTCGCACAAAGCATACAAGCCGTGCAGCGAAGTGAACCATCTTTTTTAACCGTTAAGATATGATTGCCCTTGAAGCGCGGCGAATATTCAAATTTTTCTTCAGGATAATTCAAAGTAGGCATTTTCTCTTTGTGAAAAAGATTTGCCACTAACTTTTTCATGGTCAGAACCATACCGCCTAATATTCCAGGCAGGTACCAAGCAGTAACTGGATTGTTCTTTTTAACTAAACTCATAAACTGCCTCGATGGTGAATAAATTCATTGTGAACACGACCGGCAATAAACTTGTTAGTAATTGGAATTGACTTACCACTAATTAAAGCTGCC
This sequence comes from uncultured Bdellovibrionales bacterium, assembly GCA_964415155.1. Classification (GTDB taxonomy): domain Bacteria; phylum Bdellovibrionota; class Bdellovibrionia; order Bdellovibrionales; family SG-bin7; genus CAYPZY01. Next base: position 1,628 of record CAYPZY010000403.1, on the reverse strand, counting down.
GCCTCAATTAAATTTAAAGCTTCAGACACAATCGTGAGCACGATATTGATTTTTTGTTCCATACCTTGGTAATTGGTAAATGTTCCCGATTTTTCCAAATAGGTTTTGGTAGGTACAAGCCAAAGATTTTTGATTTGCTCAGAACCTTTAATTGGTGCCGGTGTAAACCACACGACTTCAGCAGCTTGCGCAAATAGTTTCACTTTTTCTTCTAGATCGGGATAAACCGTATAATTTTCCGGACCGGCAACAATAAGAAGTTTAATCTCACCTTTTTTTATTTTCTGTTCTAAACCTTCCCAGGCACCCTCATAACCGTGAGAACCCAATGACTTGAGTAACCCCTTGGTGTTGGGGTTTTTATCACCACGATAAAGAAGGCCATCAAATTCATCAAAGGTTGTCTTGTTGTTGACCCAATAGAAAACATTTTTAGTGCCGAAGGTATTTTTTGCCGCATCAAGCATAGCGTCGTTTTCTTCATTCGTAAACTGCGCCGTCATCACAACCGCTATAGAGTCTGCACCATGGGCCGACTTAACGTGAGAAATTCGCTCTGCGATCTGTTTGGCCGCAGCACCACCGGCCATTTCTGTTTTTTCACTGCCATTTACGTGCTGAGCTTTTTTCAAACGGAATTCAGTATTAGTATATTTGTAAGTATCGCGACCCTTATCGCACATCCAGTAGCCATTTACTTTTTCGTTATAAACAGGTTTTAAGCGATAGACACCGTTTTTATTGTAAGACGCTTTCACGTTACAACCAGTAGAACAACCATTGCATACCGTCTCAACTTCTTTCAAAAACCATACACGTTGTTTGAAACGAAAATCTTTAGACGTGAGAGCACCCACAGGACAAATATCAACAGTGTTGACCGAATAATTATTTCTTAAAGGCTTGCCTTCAAAAGTACCGATTTCACTGTGGTCGCCCCGATTGGCAATATGGAACTCATTGGTTTTAGTAACTTCGCCAGTGAAGCGAACACAGCGTGAGCATAAAATACAACGTTCTGTGTCCAACACGACACGTTCGCCAAGGTCCACCACCTTATGTTTTTTCACTTTATGCTGACCCATTTCAGGATCGTATTTGCCGAACATCATGTACTGTTCCTGCAAACCACACTCACCCGCTCGATCGCAAATAGGACAATCCAAGGGATGGTTGATCAAGTGAAAATCCAAAGCCCATTTGGCAGCGTCTTTCACTTTTTCGCTCTGATTATTAATCACCATACCTTCAGTGATTTTGGTGTTACAGGCAATTTGCAACTTTGGTTGACCTTCAATTTCCACCATACACATACGACAAACACCCGCAACGCTTAAGCCGGGATGCCAGCAGTAGTGAGCGATCTTTACTCCCATTTGAGAGAAAGCCTCGATGATGGATGTTCCATCTTTTACTTCGAAAGGTTTACCGTTAATGGTGCATTTGGGCATACGAGATTCCTTTTACTTTCGAGCGACCTTCGCGAATATAAAACTCAAATTCATCTTTAAATTTGCTGACAAAACTCATTGCTGGAAAAGCAGCCGCATCTGACAGCGCGCAGATAGTTCTACCCGCCATATTCTTGGCAACAGTATCGATGAGATCAATATCTTGTAATTTTCCAC
>CAYPZY010000402.1:0-3035 GCA_964415155.1 uncultured Bdellovibrionales bacterium | reverse complement strand
GTGGCCCTCGGATTTCACCGGTTCTTAGACCGTTATCGCGGATTCAAGGAAATTCTTTTCACACCCTATCTTTATCTAAGGCTCTTGAGAAATCTCTTTAAAAGATCAGACAAACAGCTTTTCCAGGAATGGATTGCGGGTTGTGAAAATGTTGGGAAAGTGAGCGGCGGTGAAAAAGCGGACTTACTTTCTGTCATCGCAGTAGTGGAGGATTTGAATAGCGACCTTTTTTACAATTTCATTAGAAGTTTTAAAGAGAATTTTGCGAAAAGCACTGAGCTTCATCTTATATTTTCCTCAGAGCACAAATATCGCCAATTAAAAAGTTTGATTCGGGTTCCATTCGTCAAAGTCTATTTTGGCGGCCCTACGTTCGTAAATTTAAAGTCGGCAGCTTTTGCCTCTAACGGGAAGTTTTTGCTTGTGTGTGAGGCGCAAGGTGAATTTTCTCAGAACTCCCTCAAACATATTGAACAGACGATCGAGAAAAATCCCAGTGGCAAAATTTTCTTTGGCGATGAAGACACCATGGCAATGAGCGGTCAAAGAAGTCAGCCTGAGTTTCGTATGGGGTGGTGTAGAGATCGTTTTTGGGCAGATGATTTTCTTTCTCACTTTGCAATTTATAGTGCAGATCTTTTAAAATCCATTTTGTCTAACCAGACAAATCTCTTCATAAGATATAATCTCCCATTGTGTTGCCTCGAGAATTGTTCTGATCAACAAATAAGCCATATACCTAAAATACTGTTTCATCGCTTTTCCTCACAGCTTCGAGAGAAACAGTTTTTGGGGGAAGAGCGAAAAACGCGAGAAGTGGCGCTTAGACAGCATTTTGCCAGATTGGGTTTGGATGTTTTAGTGGCCGCTGACGATCAAGGGCCATTTCGAATTAAGTTTAATGTCACCAAATGGCCAAAGGTTTCTTGCATCATCTGCAATAAAGATAAAGTGGAGCTGCTTAAAAAGCTTGTTGCTGGCCTTATCTATGAAACAGATTATTCAAATCTCGAGATAATTATAGTTGATAATCAAAGCCAAGATCCGCAAACGCACAGTTATTTATCTTACCTAAAGCACTCACGTCTGGCGGAGGTAGTCTCCTTTGATGCTCCTTTTAACTTTTCGGCAATGAATAACATGGCCGCAGAAATTGCTACCGGCGATGTATTGGCAGTACTTAACAATGATTTGGAAGTGATCAACCGCGATTGGCTTAAGGAAATGGTTTCGCAATCTCTTCGGCCAGATGTCGGGGCGGTGGGGGCCAAGCTCTTCTATAAAAATGAATTTATTCAGCATGCTGGTGTGATTGTTGGAATTAAACCTGTTTGTGGTCACGTTCACAGGCTTAATCATAGATCTAGTCACGGCTATTGGAATCAACTGCGTTTTACTCACAGCTTGCCAGCGGTCACTGCAGCCTGCATGGTAATGCGTAGAAATGTTTTTGCTGAAGTTGATGGTTTTGATCCCTACAATTTGGCAGTGGCCTACAACGACGTGGATTTGTGTTTACGCTTACGTCAGTTGGGCTACAGAATCATTTGGACGCCTCATGCTGAACTTTACCATCTTGAGTCGGCAACTCGACCTAGCAGTGCTGCGGCAGGTGAGGTGAACCGTTTCGCTGCAGAAATCGATTTTATGAAAGCAAAATGGGCCCAGTTTATTGACGATGATCCTCTTTATAACCCTAATCTGACGCGCACGGGTTTTGACTGTGAACCGCGCGAGTGCCTGTAATATCTTGATTTATTTTTGTTCGTCAGACATATTAAATCGAAAATCTTGAGGTTATTATGCAGACACTTAAGCCAATCACTAATCCCGTATCTTTAAAGACTCCTGATCAAACCATCACTTGGGGTGATGCTAAAAAGTGGGTCCTTTTTGCTGGTCCCGATATCATTGAAGATGAAGGTTTGGTTACAGAGGTTGGCGCCGAGTTAAAAAAAATCACCAAAGAATTGGGAATACCTTGGATTTTAAAATGTTCTTACGACAAAGCCAATCGCCAATCGAGCGACAATTTTCGTGGACCAGGTGTCGACTCCGCCCTCAAGACTCTTGGAAAAATCAAATCCAAAATTGGTTGTGCCTTGTTGACTGACGTTCATGAAACGATCCAAGTCGATGCCGCTGCGGAAGTCGCGGAAGTCTTGCAGGTACCAGCGTTTTTATGTCGACAAACTGATCTCGTTGTCAAAGTCGCCCAAAGTAAACGCGTAATGCATATTAAAAAAGGCCAGTTTATGGCTCCGTGGGATATGGGTGCCATCGTAAAAAAAGCGCAAAAAGCCGGTAATGAAAATGTATTGCTATGTGAACGTGGAGTGAGTTTTGGCTATAATCGTTTGATCAACGATATGACAGGATTGGTTGAAATGCGCAGTATTGGTAAGCCTGTGATTATGGATATCACGCACTCGACACAACTTCCAGGCGCGACTGGCACAAGCAGTGGTGGTCGTCGCGACATGGCCCCGGCATTGGCGCGAGCGGCGATGGCAGTGGGTGTTGACGGAATATTTTTAGAAACACATCCAAATCCTGATAAAGCACTTTGCGATGGACCGACCTCAATTGCTCTTAAAGACATTCCGAATTTGCTCAAAAGCTTGCAGAGGATTTGGCAGACTCATTTTGAAGGGTAAACTGTGCATTTTATAGATCGTCTAAAAAAAATTAAAATGTTGATCACAGATGTCGATGGTGTCCTTACTGATACCCGCATTTTTTTATCGGATAGTGGAGAATGGCGTCGCTATTTTTCTATTCGAGATGGGTTAGGTCTAATACGTTTGCAAGAAAAAGGTTATCAGGTTGGGTTTATTACTACGTCGAGTTCACAAGATATTCGCGAGCGCGCCAAAGTTTTAGGTATTAAATGGTTCTACGAAGGCATCAAAGATAAAATTTTTGCCTATGAAGATATACTTAAGAAAACAGGATTGCATAGTAGTGAAGTGGCTTACATCGGTGATGATTTTCCTGATTTAGATATTTTGTTGAAGACAGGTTTTTCCGCGACG
>CAYPZY010000401.1:0-3043 GCA_964415155.1 uncultured Bdellovibrionales bacterium | reverse complement strand
CAAGAATACTTGTTTCGTTGTCGAACTTCCTAAGCGGCATCGCAAGGCCGCTTAGGTTTTCGTGGAACTTAATATTCGAAACACTTATGGTTTACCAAAACGCTAACGGCTTGTTTAGAGACCTCCATAGTAGGTGATGGGCTCACCATATCATTAAGCACCTGGGGGGCAGAGCCTAAAGTGTAATGGAAAATGAAGCTCCAATCTGGGCCGAAACTTTTGCCCTCGCTGCTGCTTATCCACATTACGTCGTCCTTTGCGGTAATATGACATTTTCCGTTTCCACTAAGAAGTCTACGTACTCCCTCGGCCCGAGCAATCTTCTTTTCATTTTCCTCTTTGTTTGGATCTTCGAAACAATTATTAACTCGCAGCAAATTTAATATTTGCTCGATTTGCTCATCTTTACTAGCAGGATTCATAAGTTCCGTTGCAACGGCACTTCGGGACAAACTTAAGGGCTCTGAAGCGTAGCTAGCGCCCTGATAACTTGTCACAAAAACGACGCGATGGGGTGGCGTATCCATAATCTGTAAACGACAGCCAACATTATCGCTGGCATTTAGCATTCTTAAAATCATTTTGGCTTCGTCTTGCCTTTGCAAAAGATTTACCGCTGCTATTGAGCCCGAACCTGAGTAAGAATCTTCACCCTCAACTTTTCCAACACGTAGCACTTCGTGTAAAGCCAGAACCCGGTCTTTCATTGATTTTCTCTTGAAGATCTCTATCCAAAGCTCGCGAATTTTTTGCTTTCTCTGTTCTTGATTGAGTTTCACTGAAGGATTTCTCTTTTCGAGTTCACCTGAATAGCCCGTGCAATCTAACAAAATAGTAGTGCCACCGTTAAAGTAAGCAAGCTTGCCTTTATCTTGAAGTACCTTCATTTCCGCCTCAACCGCACACTTAGGTTCGACTGCGTAGGCCGTAGCTAAAGCTATATGAGGGTTAAACTTTAGTTTTGATCGATATTGTTGTGGCAAAAGACTTTGCTGTTGAGCTTCTTCAACCACCATCGCCTTAAAACCACTCTCAATGTCATGTCCGCCACCACGCTTTTCAGCGCCGGCATTTAATCCAAAAGTTAAAATCATTATTCCTAAAATTGCTTTCATTCTTATCTCCTTACGGCACCTTGGCCATAGTTCAAAATCAATGCCCTTATGAGCACAAACCTATTTAAGCTAATAAATTCTGGGTGTTTACAACCTAAACAGTGTGACCATCTAGGGAGCGCAACACCTTCATAACGTCGATTTCTATTGCATATTAACGCTATGTGGTATATTATTCATGGGAGAAAAACCGAACACTTTATGGAATACCAAATTCGACTTATTGAAGATTCTGTACGAAAAAAGCAAATTCGCAAAAGCAAACGTCTCATTCAACGTTTCCTGCGCGAAAATGTTGGCGAAGACAAAGTTATTCAAGCTTGCAATTGGTACCGACGACTAAGCCTCTATCGCGATGGCTTGAACCTCATCATGCGGTCCGATCCGTTTTCAAAAACAACATCAGGAAAAATTAAAATTCAGACGGCGGAATTTCTAAGTATCGTTGGGGCAAACACATTTGCTTTGCAACTATTGCAACAAATTGATCTTTCTGAATCTGAAGAGCATGAAATCGTTGCTGGTATTTATTTCTCAGCGGGGGATTTTTCAACGGCTCTGATGCTTTTCCAGAAGCGTCTGGAATTACTCGTTGACAAAAATAGCTATGCGGCGAGATTGACAAAGCTTAGTTGTGCCGACTGCTTAGCCAACCTCAACAAGCTCTCCGAGGCAACGGATATTTGCGCTTCATTAAAAGAAGAATCGAACGAAGAGCTCTTGAAGGCCATAATCATTCAGGCCGAAGGAGAATACTTAGCCAAAAATGGTGAATACAAGAAGGCTCTTCAAGTTTTAGAACATGCCTTAAAGATTTTTCCGGGAGAAAAAACAACTTATGACCATGCCTTGCTTTTTCGTTGGCTTGGCTACGCTCTCGTTAAAAATCAAAAGCGGAATTTAGGAGAGAAGTACTTAAGACAATCAACACGAATTATTCAACACACTGGTCTTCGCGAGGAGGTTTGGCTAGAAAACATTCGTCTATTAGCGGAGCTCCGCTTATTACCAAAAAGGGATAAACAGAGGCTAGAATCGATACCTGGTTTGCGAAAAAATTTTTTCTCGCAAAAAGCCGATGGTGCCTTGAAATTGGGTAAACCAACGGCACCTCTAAAAATCCACTTATCATCAAACGATTATACCTTCGCCAAAAAAAATTACTTAGGACTATCTTTGGAACTACAACTCCTGGCTTACTTAAGGATTGCTGAAGATTGGGGGCTTGGATTCGATCTCATCAAAACGGTGCTGTGGCCCAAAGAGGCTCACTCTTACTTACAATTAGAAGATCGTATTATTCAGCTTTTAAAACGCTGCCGAAAAATTTACGGGGTGGGATTCAAAACAAAGAAAAGGCGAATCTATTTGCTGAAGTCATCCTACTCCCGAGTTTACGTAGACAAAATATCCGCAGAGCCAGCTTTGCCTCCCGCGCTTTTGCGGCAAAAATTGATTTCAACAAAAGAAGTTATGAACATCTTCTCTGTTAGGCGCACACAGGCGGTTGAATGGTTAAATAAATTTGTTGCCTCTGGCCTTTTAAGGAAGAGCGGAGAAGGAGCTGCTGTTCACTATACCCCCCTCGCAGTTGGTGCTAAAACAGCTCAAAAGACTAGTTTTTCGTGACTCAAAATGAGAATTCTCAAATCTATACTAAGCGGAATTGCATTATCAATTAACAGATGATCAAACACTGATCGCAGATTTGACTTTATCAAGTCATTACAGCATTTTCTCTGGCCCTTTGTTTGCTTTTTCATAGTGTGGGGGACCACATGAAAAAAAGCCAGAGCATCTTTTGCGTCGCAGTCTTTTCGAACTCCGAAGAGAGCTTTCGCCTGAACACCACCGTTTCTTTCTCTCGCCACCACGTGCATTCCAAGGAGTTCATCATTGGTAGCTCGAAAACGGCCGATGTGTCTCTT
>CAYPZY010000400.1:0-3047 GCA_964415155.1 uncultured Bdellovibrionales bacterium | reverse complement strand
CCGCTCCCAGGAAAGGCCATCCGGCAAACGGTAGCGCTCGGTGGTACCTTCTTTAAAAACAGATACGCGCAAAGCATCCATCAGTGCATCTGCCTGGGCCATCGTACTGGCTTTCACTTCGATTTTGAACTTGAATGGTTTGGTGAGCGCGATGACCGGTGTCTTGCAGAGTACCATCAGTTTTATTGTGTCCTCAAAACTCATCCGGTCTTTTATCAGCAGTCGGGCGATGCTGGATTTGTTCGCGTAGTGCAGCGGGCCGGCTGCGTCTTCGTAGGAGACGCCGGCACGGGACATTTCGGCTCGGAGCTGGGTTTGGAGGGCGGAGACTAAGGAGGTGAGGTTTTCCATGCGTATTGATTTCAAGAATAAATTTGCCTGATGCAGAGAACACAAAGGCTTTAATTGCAAAAGTAATCGAGTTTTAACGCCGAATATGCAACATTACGAAATTTTAAGGAAAAACCCTGAGTAAAAAATGATGGGAAAATACTTTAGTGAAGTAACGAGGTTAGTAGATAAAAGTGAATCTGCGTGATACTTAATGGGCAATTTAAACGGTGTAAAGACGGCTTTGGCTTTTCGGAAACTATTTGTTTAAAAAAGGCGTTGAAAAAGAAAATTAGATTTCTTAAGATGAAAAACCTACTTTCAGTAACCACCTATTTAGAAAAAGAGGTCAATCGTTGGAATGAATCTTACCAAATCACTAGCCATATTAAAAAAATGATGGCAAAAAACATGGTTGAAGATGATCAACAAAAAGTGGTTTGGGAGATTGATGCGCTTAGTTTTAATTTTAGCCAAGGAGAGATGCGACCTATATTTTCCCAAACATCTCAAGATGGGAAAGAGGTGTTTGCCTACCCCTCGTTGGCAAATTTTCCTCTGGAAGCCTTTGAATATTTCAAGAAAAGAGCTGAACAAACACAGAATCTATTCCTAAATGCAAGGTACTTTATTATGCTTTGGAATGCGCCGAAAGGAATAAAGCGTAATGAATATGCACATAAAGCAATTGATAGCCTTCTTGCATCTTTGAATTCATTAAAAGTGAAAAGCCTTGAAAGTTGGCATGATCGACTAGAAATGTTTAGGTGCTCAACTGTGCTTTCCTATCAGATTAACAGGTATCGTGCTGATGACATTAAAAAAATTGCAGAATTATGGATCGCAGATTCTTTTTCAAAAGATGTCTATCTAAAACTATCGATCGCAGAGTTTATCGCCGATTATCCCCAAATTTGGAAGCCCAATGACCTCACAACTGTATATGAAGCTATGGAAAAAGTTATGGATTATTTAATCGCTAAACCAGATACATTTAATGGTGAACGCGCTGGCTTATTGGGGTGTAGACTTGCTTCAAAAATAGCCCGAGATCAAAAAAGTTGGTTCAATAAGTTAGGTGAATTAGGTGAGGCATTTGCAACGCGTCGTATGGATGATAAAACGCGGATTATTCCGTGCGACCATCTACGAAAAGCCATGTATTATTATCAACAAGCAGGTAACAAAACGAAGGTAAAAGAAGTGGGTGTTCGGTATCAAGGATTGGTTAAGGAACTAGGATTGCAAGAGGTAAGTATACCATTCGAATCGAAATACATAAAAGCGCTTTGGGATTGGAATAAAATAATGGCAGAAAATCTACTCAAACGAAGTGATAAAGAAATTTTTGATTATTTATCTGTCAACCAGCAGGTTTTTCCTCGTATATCTTGGTTGAAAACATCAGCTGAACAGCGCAATCCTGACTTTATGGGCGTAGTTACGCTCCTTTCGTTTGACATCAATAAAAATTTGGGCAAAAGAAAACGTACAGATTTAGAAAAAGACCAAGAGTACATTTTTGAACAATATGGTCTATACATAGGCCTCCATGTTGCTCCATTGTTGCAGATGATCTTTTCAAATGGGATTCTTCAAAATAAAATCAATCATAACACTCTTATTCAATATTTCTTAAGCCATTCTTGGCTTGGACAGGATTTAGAGGAATCAAGTTCATCCGGAAATTCTCGACAATACAACTGGTTAGGAGTCTTAGCTCCAGCGCTTTTAGAATATTTTGTCCAAAAAGAAGCCTCTTTAAAATCCCCAAATGCTTTTACGAATTATGTGCTTTGCATTGATTCATTGACTTTGAAATTCGAAGGTATTCTGAGGGATTTTGCAAAACGGAGCGGGGCAAGTACTCTAATCCCTGGAAGAGATGGACAAATGCGAGAAGCTTTTACTGAGGATTTACTTGCAATGGAAGAGATCAAAGCGATGTTTGGTGAAGATGACTTGCTTTTCTTCAGATTTGTATTTACGAGTGCGGGGAATAATTTGCGAAATGATATTGCACACTGCTTTTTCCGGTTTCAAAATTACCGTGAAGAGCATTTCCTACTTGTTTTAGCAGCCATTTTACGATTTGCAAAATATCATGTAGTCAAAGAATAATGGAGGGGCTGGTCCCATCGAGTCAAAAGTCTGAGATGGTCTAAAAAAACCGGACACGAAAAATTCATAAATTCGTGTCAAGATGAGCAACAAAAAAGAGACAAAAAAGCAACGGCGACGGAATCGGCATTACGATTCGGAGTTTAAGGCTAATGCCATTCGGTTAGTTGAATCTGGTCGTAGTGTACCCTCTGTAGCCGAGTCCTTGGGCATAGACAAAAGTTCACTGTACGCCTGGCGCCGGCAATCAGTACCGTCATCGGCCGAAGAGGAAGCGGAGTTAAAAGAGAATGAGCGTTTGCGTAAGCGGGTCATGGAATTGGAGCAGGAGCGGGATATTTTAAAAAAAGCCTTGGCCATTTTCAGCCGCAAGACCGGCGACTGATATATGGCCTGATCGGACAGATGTCGGCTGATTACCCGGTCAAGCGCTTGTGTAAGGTGCTGGAGGTATCGCGAAGTGTTTATTATGAGTTCCTGGGCGGCGCTTGTGGATCAAGAAGTTTGGAACAATTCACTCTGGCAAACGAGTTGGAGCAGTTATTTTATCAGCACAAGCGGCGTTACGGTAGCAGGCGTTTGTGTAGCACGCTGCG
>CAYPZY010000399.1:0-3069 GCA_964415155.1 uncultured Bdellovibrionales bacterium | reverse complement strand
CCACGACTTGTGCGCTAGGGGATAACTTCACTGTAAAATAGTAATTTATCTTTCGCGTTTAATACAAATTAAATTGGGTTTATTAAAAGCATTGGCATAAAAATTTTTGTGCCAACTAAATATATATTGAGTTGAAATATGCAAAGTCAGAAGATCAGAATTAGATTAAGAGCTTTTGATCACAAATTATTAGATCAATCGACAAAGGAAATTGTCGATACCGCTCGCCGTACTGGCGCAAGAGTCGCAGGACCGATTCCCATTCCCACTCGAATCAACAGATACACAGTGCTTCGCTCTCCGCACGTTGATAAAAAAAGTCGTGAGCAGTTCGAAGTGCGCACTCACAAAAGATTGTTAGAAATTTTGGAACCATCGCAACAGACAGTGGACCAATTGATGAAATTGGATCTTTCTGCGGGTGTTGATGTTGAAATTAAATTGTCGCAGATGGAGTAAAAGATGGCTGCTGGTAAAGAAATAAAATTAAATAGCCTTTACGCCTTCAAACTAGGTATGTCGACCATCTACAATGAGGCGGGCGAAGCTTTGAACGTTACTCTTTTGAAATATGAGCCTCTCGTAGTTTCACAGGTGAAGACAAAAGAGAAAGATGGTTATTCTGCTGTACAGGTTGCTTTCAAACCAAAGAAAGCAAAAAGCACAAGTAAGTCAGAAAAAAATCGTTTGGCAAAAGCTGGTTTTGAGAATGGCGCTCACTACGTGAGAGAAGTTCGTCAGGATGCTCCTGAGGGAACAGAAGTTGGCGCGCGTGTTTCTATTGAGAGTTTTGCAGCGGGTGACAACTTGAAAATTTCTGCCACTTCCAAAGGTAAAGGTTTTCAGGGCGTCATTAAACGTCACGGTTTTGCTGGAGGTCCTGGTGCTCACGGTTCAAAATTTCATAGAACTCCTGGTTCTATTGGTAACCGTGAATTCCCTGGTCGCGTAATGCCGGGAAGAAAATTGCCAGGTCAAATGGGCAACAAGACCGCAACAGTTTTAGATGTGAAAGTTATCGATGTGTTGCCACAAGATAATATTTTGATAGTTAAAGGGCCAATCCCAGGTGGCCGCAATAATTTGGTTCAATTAACTAAGTGTAGGTAGTTCATGGCATCAGTGAATGTATTGGATTGGAAAAAAAGTAAAGTTGGAACAGTTGATCTCCCTGATGAGGTCTTCAATGTTCCTTGGCGCGCCGATATTGTCCAGGCAATCGTGCGTTGGCAATTAGCTAGTCGTCGTCAAGGTACTCATATGACCAAAACGAGAGCCTTTGTTAGAGGTGGTGGAAAAAAGCCTTATAAGCAAAAAGGTACTGGTAATGCTCGTCGTGGTTCTACTCGTTCTCCACTTATTCGTGGTGGTGCGATTCTGTTTGGTCCACAACCAAAAAGTTATGCTTACGTACTTCCTAAAAAATTCAAAAAGAATGGTTTGAAAGTTGTTTTGTCGCGTCTTCTTAAAGATGGCAAATTAGTTGTTGTCGACACGATGGCTTCTGGCAAAGGCAAAACCAAGGAATTAAACGCGCAACTTAAATCTTTTGGCATCGAGAAAGCAGTTCTCATTGATAAAAAAGCCAATGACATGTTTAGCCGCGCAGCCCGCAATTTAAAAAATTTCCGTTACTACGGTGCTGAGGGGTTAAATGTTTATGATTTACTTAAATATGGTACTGCGGTTTGCACTAAAGATTCTGTTGAATCTATTGTGAATCGCTGTGTAGGGAGTGCTGAATGAAAAGAGTTATTCGCAAACCTTTAATCTCAGAAAAAAATACTAAGCACTTGTCTAGTGGGGTTTATGCTTTTGAAGTAGATCGCACAGCAGATAAGGCAGAAATAAAATCTGCAATAGAAAAATTATTTCAAGTTAAGGTGGTTTCGGTTCGTACGCTGGTATCACGTGGAAAAACCAAACGCACTCGTTTAGGTGTTTCAGTACCCAAACATTGGAAAAAGGCACTTGTTAAGCTTGCTCCTGGTAGCAAGATTGGCATTTTTGAGGGAGTGTAACAATGGCAGTGAAAGTATATAGACCAACGAGTCCTGGTCGTCGTGGAATGACTGGATATGATTTCTCAGATATTACTAAGACCACTCCAGAAAAGTCTTTAACGACATCTTTAAATAAAAAAGCTGCTCGCAATAACCATGGCTTCATTACTGTTAGGCATCAGGGCCAAGGTCACAAAAGAAAATATCGTATCATCGATTTCAAAAGACAGAAGCTTGATGTTCCAGCTCTTGTTGCTTCTATCGAATACGATCCAAATCGTTCAGCGCGAATTGCTTTGCTTCATTATTCTGATGGTACGAAAGCCTATATCATTGCACCAATTGGATTGAATGTTGGCGACAAGATCATGGCTGGTAACAAAGCTGATATTAAACCAGGTAATGCTCTCAAATTAAAAGACATGCCAGTGGGAATTCAAATTCACAATATTGAAATGCGACCCGGTAAAGGTGCGCAGATGGTACGAGGCGCCGGTTCAGCAGCAATTTTGCTTGGTAAGGTCGGAGACTACTGTCAAATCAAATTGCCATCTGGAGAGGTTCGCCAGGTTTTATCGGAATGTATGGCGACGGTAGGGCAAATTGGAAATACTGATAACAATATCATTAATTGGGGTAAGGCCGGCAGAAATCGTTGGCGCGGCATTCGTCCATCTGTTCGTGGACAAGCTATGAACCCAATCGACCATCCTCTCGGCGGTGGTGAAGGTGTTGGTAAAGGACATCATCCAGTAACGCCATGGGGTCAGCCATGTAAAGGCTTTAAAACCAGAAATAACAAACGTACTGATTCGCAAATCATACGTCGCCGAAATGCTAAAGGTTAAGGGAGAAGATAGTGGGACGCTCGATTAAAAAAGGACCATTTGTTGATACACACTTGGTTAAGAAAATTGAAAAAGCTCTGCAGACTGGTGATCGCAAAGTTATTAAGACTTGGTCTCGTAGATCAACTATTTTACCAGAGTGTGTGGGTTTAACTTTTGCCGTACATAATGGAAAAAAATTCGTTCCTGTTTATGTGACTGAAAATATGATTGGTCAC
>CAYPZY010000398.1:0-3092 GCA_964415155.1 uncultured Bdellovibrionales bacterium | reverse complement strand
AAAAAGAAAATGATTATGCTCAGACCGAAAGATATCTTGGAAATTTACATACGGAGCTCGATCGGTTTGAGGGTAAGAGCTCGGGTTGGAAAAATAGTCCATTAGGAAAATACGCTAAAAAGCTTCTCACCTTGCGAATTAAAAAGACAGAGAAGAAACTTGGTATAACTATCAAAAAACACTTGTTTGCAATTAAGAGCGAGCTTCGTGATCAATTTGAACAAGTTGGTTTTTTAAGACTTGAAGTCATCAACAGCCAGAAAGAGCAAGTTAAAAAGCAGATGACTAAAAAGGATGAAGAGGAAGACGGTCAGTCGAAACAAATCGACGATAAGGAAGATCGAAAATTTTACGTACAAAACGGATTTGATTATTGGCCATTTCAGGGCGAGTACTGGTTGGATGAGTTAGGAAACTACCATTATTTGGGCGTTTCTAACTGCCAACGTTAAAGAGTTGTAGAAGGTTATGAGAATATCGGGCAAACAAAAAATTGCTGTTGGATTTTTGGCTTTCGTAGTCACGGGCACGGTTTTAGCGAAACCGCAAAAAAAGGCAGTGCCCGCAAAAAGCGCGCAGACTATTGGAGATGTGTTAAAACGTATTGGCACTGAAAAACCGAATTTTGAGAAAGAAAAAAGTAATCTTCCTAAATCGGAAGCGGCCTTTGAAAGAAAAACGCCAGTTAATCTAGACGTTGTAAAACCCCCACGTAGTTCTGACATTTATAAAATTGAAGGCGATGGTCGTGATGTCGAATACGAAAAGTTAACGGACAAAGGGATTAAAGATCTTTACGGCCTTGTGAACAAATTTAAAAATAGTCCTAATCGCGGGGAACTTTGGGTTCGCCTGGCAGAATTTTATGTTGAGAAAGCGCGTCTCGTTAAATTTCGCCGCTATCGCGAATACGAAGAAAAGATGGATCAGTACGAAGCGAAAAAGATTTCTAGAAAGCCCGTGATCGATCAAACCGAGTCGCGCGAGTACAACCAAAAGGCGGTTAATCTTTATAAGTTATTTATACAGGATTTTCCTAAAGACAAAAAAGTGTCACAAGTGCTTTTCTATTTGGGTTACAATTATTACGAGCTCGGTCGTGAAGAAGAAGGCGCCAAATATTACAAAATTTTGGCCGATAAATACCAAAAGAGCGTTTACGTTGACGAATCAACTTTTGCACTTGGCGATTACTATTTCGAAAAAAGTAAATGGAAAGATGCTCTAAAATACTATGGTCGCTTAATTAATAAACCTAAGAGTCGGCATTACCTCTTTTCTCTTTATAAAGTAGCATGGTGCCGTTACCGCTTAAGTGATACTCGTGCCGCGCTTAAAGGTTTAGAGCAAGTGTATATGGAAAGCCGTCGGGCCAAAGAAGAGGGCGGCGAGGAAAAGGGCAAAGTTAGCAGTATTAGGTTAGCGTCCGAAGCTTTACGCGATATCGTTCCTTTCTATTCGGAAATTGGTGATTATCAGCAGGCAGAACGTTATTTCGAAAGCCTTGTTGGTGGTGGTAAACCTGCGAATAAAATGCTCGATCGCCTTGCTTACATTTATGCGAACCGTGGAAACATCGAGGCTGCTCGCTATCTTTTTCATCGATTGATTGAAGCCGAGCCACTGTCGCCAAAAGCTTTTGATTACCAATATCAGATCGTTGTGAACTACTCATCGGCGGGTAAAGGCAAAATTTTTAAAACAGAACTCTACAATTGGATAACCAATTATAGTCCCGAGAGCGAATGGGCGCGTACAAATAAAAAGGATGAAGCACTTCTCGCTACTGCTTATGAGTCACGAGAAAAGACCTTGCGCAATTATGTTTTGCAACAGCATCAACAGGTAAAAAAATCCGGCGCCGAGGAAAGCAGAGTAAATGCTATCGAGTGGTACAAACTTTATCTAAGAGCGTTTCAGGAATCACCCAATATTTCTGACATGCATTTCTACTACGGCGAGCTTCTTTACGACGCGAAAAAATACAAGGAAGCCGCGACTCAGTACGCGTGGGTTTTGGATAACGACACAAAAAGCAAGTACTACAAAGACGCATCTATTAACGTGATTATTGCCTTAGAACATTATATTCCCAACCAGCAAGAGTTGGTTCGTCGTCGAGATAAACAGGGAAAGAGTACGGAGCCCATTCCAATGGATCCCGAGCTGACCCGCTTTGTAACTGCCTCGAAGAATTTCATCAAGACTTATCCTGACGATAAGCGTGTTCTTGAAATTGAGTTTAAAGTTGCGCAGATCTACTATCTTCACAATATGTTCAAAGAGGCCATCGACAACTTCGAGCCAATCATTAAGAAGAGTCCAAAGTCGCAAGCAGGACAGGATGCTGTTAACTTTATTTTAGATATTTACAATCGTCGTGGCGACTTCGTTGGACTTAAGCGAATTTCAGAGGTTCTTCTTAATAACAAGGATCTCTCCACCACACCAGTTAGCACGCAACTAAAAAAGATTTTGGTCAATACCAAGTTTAAAAATGCGCAGCAACTTGGTGAGGAAAAGAATTTCTATGCGAGCGGTGAATCGTTTGAAAAGTTCGCGGGCGAGAATCCAGGTTCAGATTTGGCAGTTAAGGCTTTGTACAACGCTGCTTACAACTATCGAGAAGCTAAAGCAGTAGGTCCAGCTCTTAAAATGTACGAAGGTGTTTTAGCTCATCCTGACAAGAGTCCCGAGGCTAAGAAATTAAAGTTAGAAGCAAGCAAGCAGCTTCCTCCTCTCTATCAGCAATTAGGAAATTACCCGAAAGCGGCACGCAACTATGAGTTGTTTGCGCAGGCGAATCCAGCAGACCCGTTGGCGGCAAATTACTTTTTTAATGCGGCCGTTATTTGGGATGGTTTGCAATCGTATGATAGTGCTTTGAAAGACTATGAGTCTTATCATGCGAAAGAAAAGAAAGGCAGTGAGCGAGTTGAAGCTCTCTACTACCAAGCTGAAATCTGGCGAAAACGAAACAATCTACCCAAAGCGGCCTCTCTTTATGAACAGTACATTTCCGGTCCAGTAGTTAACAAAGAAAGAATTGTTGAAGCACACTTTAAGCTTTTTGAAATACATAAAAAGCGCGG
>CAYPZY010000397.1:0-3104 GCA_964415155.1 uncultured Bdellovibrionales bacterium | reverse complement strand
AAAGATTACATTCGTCTTTCACGTGGAGCGAAGAATATTATCGATCGAAAGCTCTTTCTGCCCTACAACGTCTATTTCAAAGTCATTTTGAAAAAAACAATCAAAATCCAAACCTCTTAGTTCTTTCAGACTATCTTGAGTCTCCTGAAGCTTTTGCCGCAGTCACACTGTCTGAAAATTATCCGCAAGAGCTCGCGCAAAAAGATTTTATGGAATTATCCGGCCTTCGTGACCAAGTGAAATCGTTAACGACGGCACATCTTAGCTATCTTTTGTCTCCACAGAAAAAGGTACCAAAACTCAATCTTACGGAAGTATCATCAGGAAAAATATTTTATTTTCGCTTACAAAGCTTGATGTCGCCACAAATTGTTTCAGTACTTGGTAAGTTACTCATCAACCATTTAAATTTTATTGCCGGAACCGCCCACAGAGAGGAAGTCAAAGCAAGCGAAGTGAATCTCATCCCAATATACATGGATGAGTTCGCGTCGTTTGCATGCCCTGAGTTTGCCGATTTAATTTCAAAAGCTCGTTCTGCTAAAATGGCTCTGCACTTTTCGCATCAAAGCGTCGGCGATCTTGCAGAGGTATCCAAAGGTTTTTTGAATCGAATTACCGATAATTCAGCAACTAAAATTGTGATGAGAATTAACGATCCAGATTCGGCAGAATTTTTTGCTCGATCGTTTGGTACAAAAATTTATCAAAAGGTTACTCAGCGAATAACGAATGCAAAAGATATTGATACCGCTGAAGTACTTGAAGAAGGTACGCGCCGTGAGGCACATCAATTTAGAGCTTCGCCCGATTTGTTTAAAACACTTCCTACTGGTGTGGGTTCGGTACTTATAGCTCACGGACTCGATACTCCTCACGGGGCATCGAGCGTTTTTAAAATTAAGTTTCCAAAGGTTTGAGAACTAAGCTATTATTTTATACTAGAAAAATTACTCCGGAGGAATTTTGATAAACTGGATTTGTGTTGGCCTTGAGGGCTATATGTATTGGCCCGACAAAGACACCGAAATAGAATTCGACGGGCATAATCTTTTACTAAGACCCGAAACCAAAGAGTTGATGCCATCAGTTGCCTTCGAATTTGGATCAAAGGGAATTACCTACGAAGATGCAATGCACCTTATACAACGATTTCTTAGTTCACTCTCTTGGGTGGAAAATGTCGGTATTAGAGCGGAGGTTTGGACTGGGGGTGGCTTTCCAACCAAAATTGGTAAATCAGCAAATGTTAGGCATGTTGCGCCCAAATTTGATAAAACGTACTTGCCCAACCCAACGGATAAAAAGCAAATCTTGGCCCTTGCGATCTATAGAGATGCATTGGGTGTCAACAGTGTTCCTTACAAATTCCTGGGATTGGCTCGAATTATTAATATAATTGGAAAATCACATGTTCAGAAGAAGTGGATAAACGACAATCTCTCCAAACTAACTGACCCAGAATCTCTAAATATTATTTCAGCTCTTCGCACAAAGGGCGTCACGGACATTGGGTATTATCTCTATAACTCTGGTCGCTCGAGCGTCGCTCACGCCGAAGATGAGGTAGTAAATCCAGACATTGTAACAGACGTTGTACGCCTAAGCCGGGAATTACCTTTAATGCAAGATCTAGCAGAGCTATTTATTGAAAATGAACTCGGAATAAAGTCACAAAGAACAATATACAGAGAACATTTATATGAACTCGATGGATTCAAAAAAATTATTAGTCAGACATTGATCGATGAAGCCAAGAAAGGAGTAAACAGGAAAGTCGAAAAGAACGAGATCGATTTGCAATTGAAAGTTGGACTCAGAACAATGCCGGACTATAGTGCATTAAATACTCTTGTTGTTGATGATGCTCAACTTCACAACGGATCTATTCAGATGATTCTAATGTCACCGGATAAATTAATTCAAGTTTGGTTGGGCCTAAACTTCCAAGGCGAAAGACTGATGTTTTGGCCAGACCAGGGCGTCCGTTTTTTTGATGACGGATCTAAAACTGCTGCAATTAAAATGAAGAGCCTTTTTGAATTTAAAAGAGATTTGTTTGGCAACGGAGCGCTTGAAGTAAATGATGTAAAAAGCGGAAAGTTACTTGGTCATGCTGATCCATTTATTCCAACTAATATTGATTTAAGTGTTACAACAAAAAACTTTAACCACATGATTGCGGAATGTGAACTAATGGTTCAAGAACGCACCTAACTTAACTCTTTATCTTAAAAACTCATTCTGAATTTTAATTTAACCTTCTTAAAGGGAGGAAGATGCATTATTTTATTCGAATTTTCATTTTGTTAACTTCATTACTCAGTATAAACTGCTCAACTCTAAACGAATCATTGAAGCTAGGTGCTGCAACAGGCTCTTTTGCAGGAGCAACTGCTGCGTATTCGGCATATTCGTCAGTGGGACCTACTCCATCTTTCGATAGAGTCGCGGCCGGTGCAGGAATTGGTCTTGGCATCGGACTACTAACATCTTACTTAATCCACGGAAAAGTGGAGGAGAATCGCCAAAACACCTCTCCCGTTCCTGAAATCTATTTTGGCGATCTTCCGCCGAGTCCATTTATTTTTCCAAAGGCAAATTCTAAGAAGGGAGGAATATAATGAAAAGAAAACTTCAAGTTCTGATAACAGAAGTCAACTGGGCCACCATCGAAGCACTTATAAAAGATGCTAACGAACATTTCGAATCCGGCAGTATCAACTATTCAGACATCATAAATGAAATGATTTTGAATGCGAAGATCGATATTAAAACGCTACAAGCAAAGCACACTAATATTCGCAAATCGCTTAGATCTCTTGCTTCGCAAAAAGAAATCGACGTCGATTCGGCCATTGAAATATTAACTGAACTAAAAAGAAAATCAGGCCGGAAGATCTTGAAACCAGCTGCCGCTGAGGCTCAAGAATGTTAATGGAAATAGAAAATCAGTATCGACATCGGGGGAAAGATATTCTTTCGTTGCTTCTAAAACATGGCCCACTTTCATTTTCAGCTATGTCGCAAATGTTAATTCCTCAAATGAAAAAGAAAAGCATTAAAAAATCACTTCAGAAACTTCGGAGCAAGGGATTTATCGC
>CAYPZY010000396.1:0-3105 GCA_964415155.1 uncultured Bdellovibrionales bacterium | reverse complement strand
GAATGAGGCGTTGAAGAGAGATGTCCCAGCGGGGTGGGAGGTAGTGAGTCTTTCGGAAATCACGAAAGTTAGTACAACTACTGTAAATCCAATGAATTACCCTCAAAAGCAATTCAAGCATTACAGTATTCCAGCCTTTGATGAAACTGGCACATACAAAATTGAACTTGGCGAAGAAATCATGAGTAACAAATTCACCGTTCAAAGTTCTGATGTACTTGTTTCAAAACTTAATCCTTGGTTTAGTCGTGTTGTGTATTCGACAAATGACACTGACTTAATTTGTTCATCCGAATTTGTTGTTTGGAGAACTGAAAATACAGCAATCAAAAACTATTTGTATATGGTTGCAAAAGATTTAGCATTTATTGACTATTGCACAAGGTCTGCAAGCGGAACGTCACATAGTCACAGAAGAGTAAATCCGCAAGTAATGATGAAATATCAAATTGCATACAACAAAGAAATTGCCGTGAAATTTGGCTCTGTTATAGCTCCCATGATAGAGACGCTTGCTAAAAATCGACAAGAATCCCAAACGCTGACGGAAGTCCGCGATTGGCTGCTGCCGATGCTGATGAATGGGCAGGTCACGATCCAGACCTGACAGGTTTCATGAGAACCATGCCCGACCCGAATCATTGTCCGTTTATAGGTTCAGCCCAACTCGGGTCACGGGGAAACCTGTCAGGTCTTGGGTGAAGAAACGCTGGCGGAACTGTGCGACTAGCTGAAAAAGTGAAATGACATGAACCTTACTGAATATGGAAAAGAAAATAATCTCACCGATGAAGAACTTGTCGAATATGCCAAACAGCAATTTGGCATGGACGAAGAAGATATCTGGCTCATGCTCGCCATCGAGCGCGGCGAGTCAGATGGTGATATGGTAGATGTTGAAAACTAAACGAATTGTGTGTTAGTGACTGTCCACTGGTGGTGAATGAGGAAGGGTGACAGATGAATGAAAAACTTGAAGCCTTGATTGAATATGTCAAATCCGATGGAAGAATATGTCCCATGCCTGACTGTTGGAATCAACTATGGGAAATTTTGCCCGATAAAAAACAGGTTGGCAGCGGCTGGGAACCGTCACTGCCCCTGATTTTAGCAGCTTGGTCAGACACACCTCATCTAGCAAAGATTTTGCGGTTTCATGAACATATCCACTACGCAGCGGAGCACGGTGTTTTGGATGAAGCTGATTCATTCTTGCGTGGTTTAAAGCAAAATCAATGGTATTACAGCAAATGATCAATGTAGTTAATTAATTTTTGTTCAGAAAAGGAAACTAGTCGTTCTATGAAATTTACTGTCACATTTTCAAGTAGTAACGAGTCGGAGGACTTGTCTTTTGGTTTGGTCTTCATTCCGTGTCCGGTTTGGGTCCAAGGCGAAAACGAGATCATCAACCTGAATCCGGATAATCCACATTACCAGGCGGGCAGCGTCCGAAAGCTAATGAAAAAAATCCCTGCATTGAAGAGGCTCCAAAATAAACATTGTGTTGTACTTGTCCATGCGATTGGGGATGGCAGCCAAGCAGATCTAAAATTCCTGATGGCAGATTTGATTGCAGAAGGATTTGCTGTTCAAGTGATACAACAGAAGTAATAGAATATAAATTCAAGGTATAAAAACAGGGTCGCCGATGTGTGGACGTTGTCAGCGGCGACCCTGTTCTTTCATTTACGATTTACCTAAAGGTGGAAATCGCCAGATGCTTCAGGTTGGTAAACTATTTTTTTAACTTGCAATTGCCGCTTTCCCGCGGGAACAATCCATTCGAAGGTATCTCCAACTTTGTACCCTAACATGGCTGTCCCGATCGGCGCTAATACCGATATATTCCCCCGACTCAAGTCAGCATCTTCAGGGAATACCAGTCTGTAAGTTTCCTCTTCCCCTGTATCTACATCTTCGAGAGACACAACAGAATTCATGGTAATCACATCGCCAGGGATATCCTGTGGAGAGACAACCACTGCACGGCGTATTTCTGTTTGGAGTTTTTCCAAATATTCACTTTTTCTATAATCGGAAGCTTGCGCTTCCCACAACAGCTTTTGTAAACGCTCAAGGTCAAATTCAGTGATGTAGATCGGTTTATTTTCCATTTTTTTCCTTTCATCTACCTGTCAGGTGATTGGACGGCAAATTATCTTAAATCAGTGCACGATTTGAGAGAAAAAGCAGAGCATTCTCACAATATACAAATTCTAACTCATTAGGACTTGACGCTGCTTAAGTTTTTCTCAAAAAATATGAGACTTCACTGCTTACTGAGGAACCACCTTCCATTACATGAGGTCCCATTGTCTACAAGGCTTCCCTCCATCCTAGAGTCGGAAACCTTCCCGGTCCAAACAGTTGTTGAAAACTTCATTTCGATGTTGCTTTCTGACAAACTCCAAGTCCCATCTCCAACAGATTGTGGGAGTGGTGCGTTACTCTTTGGTAAGTTCATGGCAGCAGTAAAAGTCCCATCCTCCTTGAATTCTATTGTTGTTGACCAGGCGGGATCATCGTTACCGCACAACCACTCAGATTGTCCTTTCCAAATCCCAACGATACTGTCCGGTGTAGGAATTGGTTGTGACTGACAAGCTAAAAGTATAGAACCAACTAAAACTATCAAGACCAAAAGGTGATTAGATCGTTTTTTCATTGTAAAACCTTTCTGCATTGGGACAGTAAAAATGTCCAACAAAGAATGACAATTAGACAAAGGTTAATCATTCATGCAGCCCCAACGTCAGATACACACTTTGTTGGGCAACCTGCCTGCTTACTAAAACGTTGTCTAGGGTTATGAATTACTCGCGGCGAAAATTAATTTGAGAAGCATTTGTAGAAAGATATAAAGCCAAAAATGCTATTAAGAGAATTGCTAATATGATTGGGGACATTAACCCTGCAATAGTTAGCAAAGTAGCGCTTCCTGCTAAAAGCCCAATTATGGAAAGAAAGACTTCCCTTGAAAGCAGTGGTTTAGCAAAAAGAAGTGCGACAAGCACAATTGCAGGACTCAGAAACAAAATTGCTGGCTTCCAATAGATAAGCGAATTTGGGAATCTAAAAGGTAAAGAACCGAGGATAAGGATA
>CAYPZY010000395.1:1445-3109 GCA_964415155.1 uncultured Bdellovibrionales bacterium | reverse complement strand
AGTAACATGAGTCATCTGGCAATGGCTGCAGAGGATGAAAAAGGCAATATAGTTGTCATCGAATCTCTGTTAGAAAAGGGGCCAGCAATTTATCCCGTAAAAAAGTTTCTAACACTTGAGCCTTTACCGCGAGTGGCTCTTTATCGTCATCGTGATGCGACTGTTGCAAAAAAAGCGGGGATGGTCGCGTGGAAATTGTATAACGAATTGGTCAGTAGAAAAACAGAGTTTGATCTGGAGATGGACTTTGTCGACCATAAAAAAGTGTACTGTGCCGAACTAGTGGCGATGGCTTATGAGAGGGCGTCTGGAAAATTAGAGATTCCGAAATATCAAACCAGTTTCGAAAGGGCTAGGCGGACAGAATTTTTTATTAAACTGGGTATGGGGCGAGATTCCTCTTTTGCTCCTGCCGACGTCGAGGTTGATCCCAATTTTACATTGGTTGCTGAATACAGAGATCTTCTGCTTCTGCCCAAATCTCGTCGCTACGATGTTATCCTTTCAAAACTTTTTGAGATGCTTGAGGGCGGGTACACCTATAGATTCGACTCTGGTTCTTTGGGCTTAGCCATTTTTGGAAAGCTGGCAAGGCAGTTAGGTTTTCAGCAAGATAAAATCCCAAAAAATGTGAGTTTGCAAAAGCTCACGCAACTCGTAAAGCATCAAAAGCTAGTCGATAAGCTGGAAGAAAAAATGGCGAGAAAAGAAATTGCAGCAAATGAACGTCTGCAAAGGCCTCTGACTTTTCGGGAACTTGAGGATATTTTTGAAAAGGTTTGTAAAAAAAAGTGTCTCCAAGATCCTTAATTTTGCTTAAGCTTTTCCGCAAAAAATAGAATTATATTTTTAGTAAGCTCGTTATGAAGCGCCTTAGTGTAAGGTTGCTTGAAGAATTGCAAATACACGGGATTTCGTAAAACCTTCTTAGGTTCGACAATTTCTAAATCTTTCTCATTTTCAATCAAATGCCTAGAAAGAATTGCGCAGCCATAGCCGTTTTTTACGCCGTCAATGATTCCATAAACGTCATCAAGATAACGCATTCTCTGGGGTTTTAAGGATGACTTGTATAGTGAAAAATAATTTTTAGTGGTTTGATCGTTTTCATCGTGGTCTATGAAGATATCGTTAGCCTTAAATCTTTTTGATCGCACTAAAACATTTTCCTCATAGCCAAGGAAGAGGCTTTCAATCTCCTGCGAAGGAGATTTAGTATCGGTCAAAATGTAGTCAGCTTCAGCACTCTTAAGAAGTGAAGCGAGCTCTCCTATTTCCTTGGTATAAAGTTGGACGGATAGATCGAGATTCTTAGACATCATTTTTGCAAGTGCTGGCACTAGTAATGACCTATTAACCGAAGAAAAACCACCGATTCGAATCAGTCCGCCAAGACCTGAGAGTTTTCCCTTTAGTTTCTGAAGCAGATCGGATTCCGCACTGTTATTTAACTGACAAAAGCGTAAGAGGGTTTGCCCGGCGTCAGTCAAACGAATGAAGTTTCTGTCTCTAACGAAAAGTGTAGTCTCCAGGTCTTCCTCTAGATTTGAAATCCTTTGGGACAAAGCAGATTGAGTGACATGCAGCAAGTTAGCAGCTTTAGTGAAATGTAAGGTCTGTGCGGTTATATAAAAAGCTTGGAGTTGTGCCGAGTTCAATTTCAT
>CAYPZY010000395.1:0-1345 GCA_964415155.1 uncultured Bdellovibrionales bacterium | reverse complement strand
TTTCATGATGATTAGATAGACTAATCGACTAATTAAATCAATTAATTTTACTAAATTGGCAAATAGTCTTAAATATCTTTTAAACGGGGCTGAGTTCCCATAACAATAAGGAGATTAAGATGAAAAAGCTACTAGTTAGTGTTGTGTTGTTGGCAGTGAATATAGCGTCAGCAGATTACGTTTGCGAAATAAAATATCCCCACGGCAGTGCTTTCGGCAAAACGGTGGTGTTTAGTTATATTCAGGGTACCTACGGCGTGAGCCACTATGGATCCAGTAGAAACACCTATGCTGCCGAGTATGTTATGGAGTCGTCAGGGGTATCGCTTAAGAAAGTAAAAGATGAATCGACTCACCAAGATATGCCAAATAAATTAAGTTTGGCAGCACATAGCGATGGGGCCTTTACTCTTTATGGGTTGCTAGAGGTTCCGGTGACTTTCCCCGCTGGCTCGTGTGTGAAATTTCTCAAAGAAGCTACCTTTAAGAAAAGAAACTGCGTGTACACCAGAATCGGCTGTTAGAATCATTGAATTTTGGAATATAGGGAGCAAACAACTAAGTTGGTGATCCCTTATTCCCGTCATACTGATTCGCGAAAATTACTTTTTACTTCCTTTAAGACCATCAAGCATAATCCCGGCCATAAAGTAGGGGCCCGAGAGATTCATCTCCTGAATAGATGAGGAGATCGTTCCCGTACGAGTAAAATCGGCGATCTTATTTTGTTCGTAACCACCTTCGACGAAAAAATAAATCCAGTTAAATCCCACCGAAGCGGAAACCCCCGCATTCGCAACAAGTGAAGCAAAACCACCTTCAAAGCCTGCCTGTTTGGTAAGTTCACCATTTTGAGAGGTCGTGGCGATGGTGAATTTGGTATTGCTTCCGCCGATACCAGCCATCACGTCGAAGCGGAAGATTGGCGTATTTAGGAGTGTTGCGCGTGCTAAGAGTATAACGGAGTCTTGAGTAAATTCGGCGTGGTTGGCGGTGTCGAAGGTTGAGCCAGTTTCGTTAGCTCTTTCTATCCGGCGACTGTAGCGACCTCCGACGTTTAAAAAACTCCAAACAGGGGTGGTGATTTCAAATCCTAGTTGTCCGATCTTTTCATATTTTTTTAGGCCTTGGCCCTCGAGAACAGTGTTGGTATCGCTTGGCATGGCAATGGTGGCTCCAACAAAAAATCTTCCCTGCGCTGGAAATTCCTGCGCGAAAGACTGATTAGCAGTAGTTAAGGAAAATAAAATCAATCCAAGATGTTTTAACATACGGCCCCACTTGTTAGTAAAATTATGATCAAGCAAAGGGGGCCACGCAAGAAACGCTAATTCTTAGAGGATGG
>CAYPZY010000394.1:0-3114 GCA_964415155.1 uncultured Bdellovibrionales bacterium | reverse complement strand
AGATCCTCTTGCTTGGCAAGCATTGCGTCCACGGCTTCACGTCGCCGTTGATCTAGACGATCGGCAACGTAGTCGAAGAGCATTTCTTTAACTAAAAACTTAGAATATTCTCGCTGCGCCACTATCTGCGAAAAGGGCGTTTCTTTTTCTGATTCAAGCATGTGCTATCTCCACAGCACTGTATTCCCCCAAGCGCCGTAGGGCGTGGGCTGAGCGTGTTTGCAAAGTGCCTTGTGAAATACTGAGGCCAGCGGAAACTGCGACTTCGGAAAAACCGAGAATTCGTGTCCAGATCACCACGAAAATGTTTTGTGGCAACTCTTCCTTAAGAAATTGTTTCCAAGCGGTCAGAGTAATTCCTTTAGGAAATTTCCAAGCACTTTCACTAGGCGGCACGGCACCAAAAACATGTTTACTGCTTTTTGTCGCCTGAGTCCAAATCGCGTAAGTCACTGCGATCATCGTTACTTCTTTTTTAAGCGTAACATCTTGAGCAAGGAGCTTGTTAATTTTTTTAATCGATTTGCGAGTTAATTCGACAGATTTTTTTTCATCTAAAGAAGAAAAAAAGAAAAAGAGAGCAATGGATTTTACGTCCTGCTCGTTCATAAAGAATTAATCCGTAGTTAATTGTCTTAATAGATCCAATTCGTCGAGAACAGTGCCAGAACCCATAACCACACAAGTTAATGGATCTTCTGCGATGGAAACTGGTAAGCCTGTCCGTTCACGCAAAAGAACATCAAAGTTAGAAAGAAGGGCGCCGCCACCAGTGAGGACGATGCCATTATCAACGATATCTGATGCGAGCTCCGGTGGAGTTTTCTCAAGCGCTGTTCTCACGGCATCAACAACTTCGCTCAACGGATCCATCAAAGCATCGTTGACTTGCGAAGAAGTAATTTCAATGGTTTTAGGAGCGCCAGCAACTAAATCGCGACCCTTGATCTCCATGGTTTTTTCTTCGTCACCTGGATAGGCATTTCCGATTTGAATTTTAATTTGTTCAGCAGTTCGCTCCCCGATCAACAAGTTAAATTGGCGACGAACATAGTTGACAATCGCTTCGTCAAATTTATCGCCAGCGACTTTGATGGATTTGCAATAGACAATCCCACCGAGAGAAATGACCGCAACGCCAGTGGTACCACCACCCATATCAACTACCATATTGCCGCTCGGTTCAGTGATGGGAAGACCTGCACCAATCGCTGCTGCCATTGGTTCTTCGATAAGATAAACTTCACGAGCGCCTGCTGAGTGGGCGGCTTCTTTTACTGCGCGCTTTTCCACCTGAGTAATTCCGTAAGGAACGCAGATAATAATACGTGGACGAATAAAGCTTTTTTTATGACCGATTGTTTTTGAAATAAAATATTTTAACATGGACTGAGTAACTTCGAAATCGGCGATAACTCCGTCTTTAATTGGTCTAATGGCAACGATACTTCCAGGGGTACGACCCAACATTTCTTTTGCTTCTTTACCGACGGCAAGAACACGATTTTGTTGGCCACGATAATTTTTTTGTACAGCCACTACCGAAGGTTCATCCAAAATAATACCACGACCTTTGGCATAAACGAGGGTGTTGGCTGTGCCCAGATCGATCGCGATATCGTTTGAAAAGTATTCTGATAATTTGTTTATAAAACTCATATAGACCTGCTTTTAAAATATTTACTTATCTTATGGTTTTATTTGGAAAATAGTCAATTCACTTTACCAAGTAAAGTGTCTGACCTTGTCGCGATTATCTTCCAATCCCAGCATGGCTTCGATACCTACATCAAAGTGCATTTCAGTATAGCTACTGAATACTTTTTTAGCTGACTTACTTGATTTTACTTCCTTGAGAGGCAAATCACTGACGAGCAATAATGCGCCGCAAGGGACTTTGCAAGCAAATGCAGAGATGAAGAGAGTGGCAGTTTCCATTTCGATGGCGCCTACTTTTTCTTGTTTAAGCATTTCAATGAAACTAGGGTCAAACTCCCAAAGACGATAATCTGTGGTATGGACGACTCCCGCAAAATAATTTAAGCCTTTTTCGACAACAACCTGGCTTAGGTATTTTTGAATGGTGAAAGTGGGAAGCGCCGGTACTTGGCTGGGCAAATAATGTTGCGAAGTACCTTCATCGCGAATGGCGGCCATCGGTAAAAATAGATCACCTATCTTGAGATCACGATGTAGGCCTCCGCACATCCCCAACATGACGACGCCACTGGGATCAATCGATGATAACATTTCAATCACCAATGCCGACATGGGTGCTCCAATATTGAAACACACCATCGAAATATCAGGTTTTTTACTGGTTGCAATCTGCAGCGCTGATCCACTTTTGATCTTGCATTTATATTTGTCTGCAAACTTTTCCAGATAGTATTGGAAATTGGTTAAAATAATATGTTTCGAAATTTCATCAGGATCGGCGCCTGAGTAACGAGCAAGCATATCTTTAGCAACGGCTCTTTTTTTCGGATTATTCCACGTTCTGGCTGGATCAACTGGTAAAATTCTCAAAATTGGACTCCTCTTTACTTAAAACTTTATTATAGATTTATAGGGTACACAACAGGACTAAACCTCTAGAATTTTTTAAAACTATGAATCAAAAAGTCGAGGAACTTAAAAAGCTATTTGAAACGAATCCCGCCTGCATCACGGCTCTTTCCCTACTTTCAAGCGGGGTTGAGATCGGAATTGAACTCGTTGGCGGCCCAGTTTGCGCGCTTCGAGCTGAAAAAACAGGACCAAAGTTCTTTATTAGGCCAGCCGAAAATCCAGATGTCGTATTTGTGATAACCCCCGAAGGTTGCGACTCGCTTTGCAAAAATCCGCCAGAGAACCCCGAGGACTTTGCTGTCGCCGTCTTAAAGCAGATAAAGAACCGACACCTATCAATCAGAGTTCCCGGGAGCTACTTGGGTATCGCGACCAAGGGCTATCTCAGCATTATCAAACTCGGTGGTAAAAAAATGTGGGACTACCTAACCGATCACGGCATTACAAATATTTTTAAAATAACGGGCTTAATCAAAGACATGATCAAACGCGGAAAGTGATTCTTTGCTGCCGCGAAGATTAAAACTTTTCTTTCCACGCCAA
>CAYPZY010000393.1:0-3116 GCA_964415155.1 uncultured Bdellovibrionales bacterium | reverse complement strand
GGCGTATGATCATGTGACATGTAGCCGACACTAAATAGGTGAATGAGTGATCCCACACCAGTAATAACTAACAACATGATCATGGTGATTGAGTCGATCAAAAGTTGAAAGTTTACGGAAAAGTCACCGACTTGTAGCCATTTATAAAAACTGATCTCGAAAACTCTCTTGTCTTCGGGAAGACTAACAAGCTCTTTAAAAATAAGCAGAGAACAAAGAAAAGATATAAAAACGCATAGTGTGGCTATAATCCCTGACAGCGTTGCATTCTTACTACGAAAGCGGGTGCCGTTAATGACAAAGCCAATTAATGGAGCGAAGAGTAAGATCGTTGCAAGTAGTTTTACATCCATTAGCGAGCTATCCTTTTAAATGATCAAAAAATCGAATGTTAACTTCTTTAAATTTCTTAAAGACCAAAACCGCCAAGGCCAAACCAACGGCAGCTTCGGCGGCAGCAATTGTGATAACGAAAAAGACAATGACCTGACCGTTAATATTGTTAGTGAAATGGCTAAAAGAAACAAAAGTTAAATTAACGGCGTTTAACATCAATTCGATGCACATCAAAATAACGATGACATTTCTTCGCAGCATGACGCCAATAATGCCAACGCAAAAAATAACTGCCGCCAATGTCAGATAGTGAGTCAGGCCAACGCCAGCGAAATAACTAAGATTTAGCATGGGTGCCTCCCTTAAACTGGCTGATAGTAACAGCGCCAACGGCGACCACAAGAATAAGTACGCTTATGATTTCAAATCCGAATAAGTAATCAGAAAATAAAAGTTCAGCAATTTTCTTGGTCATATCAACATTCATTGGCGATGGTGTCCCACTAACAAAAGCAGCGGAACTGAAATTCCAAATCGTAGTCGCCAAAACTCCGCAAAGCATGCCCGCGACTGCTAACTTAAAAAATCCCGAGATTTTACCGCGCGAAAATGCTTCCTTTTCCAAATGTAAATTAAAGAGCATAACGACCATGACAAATAAAACAACAACTGCACCGGCATAAACTATAAGCTGAACCCCGGCGATGAAGTAAGAATTCATCATTACAAATAGACAGGCAATGTCGGTCATCGTGAGAACGAGAAACAGCGCCGCGTAAATCGGGCTTGCCGCCGTCACGACTCCAAATGAAAAAACAAGGCAAAGAAATGCCAGCAGATAAAACATGAAATCATAAGAACTTAGCATGTTAACTTCCCCGTAAATAAACTAAAAATGCGGCCGTAATGATCGTATTGAAGATGGCCCACGGTAGCATACTCTTCCATCCCAAATCCATAAGTTGATCGTAACGGAAACGGGGCAAAGTCCATCGCACCCAAATAAAAATCCAAAGAAAGATCGCAACCTTCGCACAGAAAACAAGAAGGAAAACCAAAGAAGTCAGAACACTCGCTAAGGTGCCAGCGCCGAAATGATTTTGCATGTAGGCTGCTACCTCGGCAGGCGTAATACCAGGCAGGTGATAACCACCAAAATAAAAAATAACCGCAAGAGATGATGTCACCATCATGTGGCCATATTCACCGATAAAGAAAAGCAGCATCTTAAAGCCGCCGTACTCAGTATGGAAACCAGCAACTAATTCACCTTCCGCTTCCGCCAAATCAAAAGGTAGACGGTTACATTCTGCAAAAGCGCAGGAATAAAACAAAATAAAGCCAAGCGGTTGAAAAAAGATACCCCAGTTTGGAACAAACCAAGGAAATTCAATGTGTTTACCAAACAGCATAAAGCGCAAAGCTCCCTCTTGCGCTTGGATAATTTCGGTTAAGTTTAAAGTGCCGTAAATTAAAACGCAGCCAATAACTGCAATCGATAGCGCCATTTCATAGCTTACCATCTGAGCACTAGCGCGAAGAGCACCAAACAAAGAATATTTATTGGCTGAACCCCAGCCCGCCATCAACATGGAGTAAGCACCCAAAGAAGAGACGGCCAAAATAAAAAGCACTCCTAAATTTATATCGTAACCTTGAACTTTAAAAACGTAAGGTCCCCAGGTGTGACCCAACCACTGAAAGGCATCAACACTAATTGGGACCGAAAACGGAATCGATGCCAAGGCAAGCGCCGCTGGCACAAGCGCAATCACCGGGGCCGCATAGTATATGAAGGCGACTCCCTTTTGCGGTAAAAACTCCTCTTTCATAATAAATTTAACGGCATCCGCAAGAAGCTGCATCAACCCCAAAGGACCAACTCGATTAGGACCAAAACGATTTTGTATAAACGCCGAGCCTCGGCGTTCTAACCAAACCAACAATGGCACCATTTGCACCATCATCAAAAAGACTATGAACATTTTGAGAACGTTTACGGAGACCTCAAAGACATCAACACCCATGTGCTATTCCCATTCTAGAGCGCCAGATTTCCAAATATAAAATAGACCAAAAATAAGAATGGCCATAAACAACATCATCTCGGCAAACAAAAACTTGCCATAATCCGCGACGAAGTCTTGGAAGATCATAGCCCAAGGATAAATGAAAATTACCTCTATATCGAAAAGAATAAACAAAATGGCGGTCAGGTAGAACTTCACTGACACTTTGGTATCTTTATTGTCGTAACCAACGACACCACATTCATACGGCATATTTTTTATGGGATTTGGACTCTTGGGCCCCACAAGTGAAGTCAAAAATAAAAGGGTCGCCCCAAACACAACTACAATAATAGCTAAAACCATAACTGGTATAACTACAGACATACGGCCTCTATGGTGATAAACTTGCTGACAACCAGCCTAGTTTCTTCTAGTTATACCGAGGGAATATTGAGAATCCAAACACACTTTTCGTAGTTGTTGCGTTATGTCAGATGCGCTTTCCAAAACAAATTTTTCCGCGGAAAATTTCGACCTACAAGTTGAAGGTGCTTTGTCGCGTGCGCTTGAAGCTAAACAAAAGAGAGTTGATGTCATAGGTTCTGGTGACGGCACCCCCCTTGCTGCATTATTATCTAGCAATATTTCTTCGCTAAGCCACTTCAGTCATGTCGTTTTACTTTCCGACGCTGATTTAGCCGAAGAGTTTGCTAACGATTTGGCCTTCTTTAATTCGACAAAGAAGGTTCTTACTTTACCAAGCTTCGA
>CAYPZY010000392.1:0-3133 GCA_964415155.1 uncultured Bdellovibrionales bacterium | reverse complement strand
CCAACTGACATGATCGGAAAATCTGAGCCGTTTGGATTGGCAACAAAATAATTGTCGCTACCATAGTCAATGTTCATACCGCTAACGATACCAATGGGGCTTAAGCGATTGGCGTCACTACGACCGTAACCGCCACGATCGCGAGGATCGTAAGTGGCATCACCGACTATCAATAAGTATTTTGGTTTCGGTGCCATCCAGTTATTGTAAGCGTACAACACGAAGTCACGTAACCCTTGCGCGGTCGCCATACCGTTGGAGAATTCTGCGAACACATCTTCAAGTGGGGCTTTTACCACTCGCAAGCCTTGGTGTTCACGAACGCTGATGAGTCTATCCATGTAAGCGAGAAGAGATTTCTCGCCGACAATAATGAGATCGGCGCCGTTCACCGACGATTTCAGAGGAAGATAAGTTCCTTTTTGCAGTTTGAGACTTACAGGGCTTAGATACTGACCGTCACGAATCGCAACGTATCTTGTTGCCATATCTTCGGCGCTGTTGTCATTGGTGGCAAAGGCCGCGTAATGAGTGATGCCGCCATCAGTGGAACCCCAGTACACGTTATCTAAAATGCTTACGCGATTGGATGACTGCGATACATCGTAAACGGTAACATTTGTTCCGCCAAAACCGAAGATATTGATGTAATTACCTTTGAAGCGGTTGAGGAAATCCGCGGAATCATTGATGGCTAAGCGGTCACCTTCAAACTCTACTTCAATGCGATCGATATCTATCAGATCCCAATCTCCATCAGGAACCATGTCACCGAGCGCGATCAGTTTAATCGTATTGGTGCCGTTAAAAAAATAACTTGGGCTTAGTTGGAAATCGATACGTGTCGGTGTATCGGTGTTAAATACTTTTTCGCCGATCAGGTAAGGATAGTTGTTAAGATAGACGCCTAAATGGTGATCGGGGTTCGCTGAATTAACGGCATGTGCTCGCAAGTAAACTCGCAAATAAACAGGACGTGAAGCATTTTGATTAAGGCGCTTTAAGTCGACGCTGAATGTTTTTGACGCGTCAGCAGGGTAAGGGTTACGACTACCGTTTTTCTCAGCGTAGATTCGTTGCCAGTAAAAGTGATCTTCATTATTTCCAAGTGGATAATCGATCAGATAGATGTTGTCTTGCTCTGTTGTCACACGGAAATAGGAGCCAGCCTCAGGTGAAGGGCTTAGAGAAGTGGGGTCGGCCGAAACATGGTCCATTCGCCATGGAGCCGAAGAGCTTCCTAAAATGTTGTAGTTACTAAGGACTACTTCATTGTTGTCATCGTCGATATTGCGCAGATGGTTGACAAAGAATCGAATCTTGTCACCACTTGAGAACGAAGTCGTTGCGCTGATAATCTGCATAGGAATTTCTTGACCAAAATAATAGAGGCGAAAGCGTGTTAAATCACGACCTGCAAATGGTCCGTCAACATTAGCCATCACCATGTCGTCATAAGAAAGCTCGTAAAATCCCGTTTGTGTAAATTTAATACGTAAAGCTCCATCAGCAGCGGAAGGAGATAAAGTTGAAGCGACAGTCGGTGGTTGATTATCCCACACAGGAGCACCATCAAATGCAATATCAAGAACTATTTTGCTGGCGTGTTTCACCATCTGATTGGGAGCATCGTATTTAAAAGGACTAACCTTGATAGAAATAAAGGCTTTGTCACCAATGACCTTAATGGCGCTATCAAGCGCATAATAACTTGAGGGTTGATAACCTACCGTCGCATAGGCAGGTGCATTCTCAGCATACGAAGGTTGTAAAATATTATTAACGTCGAGCGACCACTGCGCTGCTGGTTGAACTTTTTTGGCGGCTGGAGCTGTCTCGGTTGTAACTGCGTTGGTGATTGTGGCGGTGCTGTGTTGAGAATTTACTTCAACCAATAATGTGCGTTCAACTAATTCCGGGTATCCCGCTGCCGTGGTGTTAGCGTAGCCGGGAACAGTTAAGGTTTTGTAAGTTGCATTCCAACTTGAGTTGGCCCAAGTTTCGGGTGGTGGAATAATTTCGAGTCGTAAACTATTTTGCGTTTGCGCAAGAATGTGAATACCGTTACCGAGGTCAATGACTCCTGGTGTTTGTATCGGCCCATTATTTGGACCGTTACCATTGTTTGAGTTTGGATCAGTCGTGCCACCGTCGTTCGTGTCGCTTCCAGTTGTTGGAGGTACGCCAAGACTTGCCAGTGGTGTTGCGCTTACTGGACCGTGCTTTTCCTTGGTACCATTGTAGGCGACGTCCTCAATCATGTAATAATAAAGTGTACCGTTGACGACCTGGTTATCGACGAAGCGATATTTTCCGTGATTGGATGTCGAAGAAATCACGTTGCGCACCAGTTTAGAATTTATTTGAACATAGCCACTAGATATATTTTGACTGCG
This sequence comes from uncultured Bdellovibrionales bacterium, assembly GCA_964415155.1. Classification (GTDB taxonomy): domain Bacteria; phylum Bdellovibrionota; class Bdellovibrionia; order Bdellovibrionales; family SG-bin7; genus CAYPZY01. Next base: position 737 of record CAYPZY010000392.1, on the reverse strand, counting down.
ATAAACGTTAAAGCCCATGTGGTCAACTTCGGCGCCTGTTCGCCACTCAATGGATACAGCACCATTGTAAGGTTTCGCTTCAAGACTTGTGATGGAGACAGGTGAGGCAGCTGTTGCCATACTTACGGTACAGTTGAAAGCACCGTCAGCGGAATCACGTATGTGGTCTCCAGGCGTACAATTTAAACCTTGCGTGTTGTAACCGGGCCACCAGTTCCCAAACCATTGATCAAAAGTGATAGTGGAACCGCCACAACTTGTTGTGTACACCGTATAGTAGGTTCCAGGTAAACAAGTAAAAGCAGTTCTGGCAGAGTTGAAACCATTGTACTGGAAGCCAACGTTAGTCGCAGTAGTTGGAACTGTTCCTGTCGTGTTGATCTGCAAACCTTTTCCCGATGTAGATAAATTCGTGAATTGACCGCCGTTGAGATTTGCTAGAATTGTCGAACCGTTAATTTGCATGCCGTTCGCATCGAGGCCATCAACCCAAAAACCGACAAGATCAACTGTTCCCGATGTCGCGGTGAACGAGTAAGTGCCGGAGCTTGCATCGAGCTTACCTTTGTTGGTCGAACTTTGTGTAAAAGCATCATTAGTGCCTGAAATTTTAAAGGTACCGCCATTGACAAGCAATGACTGACTAGCGCCAAGACGAAGGATACCACCACTCTGCACGTTGACTGTTCCCGCAGGTATTGAAAAATCTTTTTTTACGTTGGGCAATTACTTTAAAA
>CAYPZY010000391.1:0-3134 GCA_964415155.1 uncultured Bdellovibrionales bacterium | reverse complement strand
TCTTTTGCAATCAAAACAAGGTAAAGGTGGCGGTGATAAAAAGGACAATCAAGACAAAGAAAACAAAGAGCCTGATGAAAATCAAGACCGCACTAATGAGCAAAATAAGAACGAACCACAACCTTATAAAAATAAGGAGCTCTCCGAGAATGATGTGCAGAAGATTCTCGAAGAGCTAAAAAACCAAGAACAAAAGGTTCGCGCCAAGGAAAATAAGGCAAAAAACGATCGCGACCTCGACAAGGACTGGTAGCTATTAGTGCAATACCTGTTCTCTCTCAGGCATTCTATTCTCGCTAACGATTCCCAAAACCAACTCTTCCGTAACCTTAGGCCGCAGAACTTTGTTCTGTGCCACTTTAGGAATTGGCCGATAGAGTTTTTGCAGTAAGTAAAAACTCATTCCGATACCAAGGCCAGTCAGCAAATCTGAAAATAAGATTCCCAAAAAAGTGACTGCCCATAATGCAGCTTGCGGTTTTGAATGGGCAAGTAGCTTGCGGAATTCATGAATGTTCAGCAATTTAAATCCAGTCACCACTAAGACGGCTGCCAAAGCGGTAAGTGGAATCTGTTGCAGCACATGTGGAGCAAACACGACAAACACGGCTATCCATAAACCATGCAGAATCGTTGATAAACGAGTTCTTGCTCCAGAGTTAACGTTCACAGCACTGCGAACGATGACCCCAGTCATCGGTAATCCACCGATAAATCCACAGGCCGCGTTTGCCGTTCCGTGAGCGAGTAACTCTCGGTCAAGGTTGGCTTTGCTAGAACGTCCATCGCGTTTTGTGGTTATCCCATCAAGCGCAATAGCCGTTAAAAGAGTTTCGGCACTTGCTACGATCGCAAGGCCTAATGCCGAAACGATGAGGCCCCACCAATTTTGCAAGAAAGGAGCGATGGTGTGGGAACTTACCGTCTCTCCAATGGTTGCAAAAAAATCAGCGATCTTTACCCGTGGCATATCCCACGCAAGGCTAAGTAACGTGGCGATGATGACAGCGGGTAGAGCACCAGGAATCCAACGAAATTTTTTGGGTAAATAATTCCATGAAATTTGAACTGCAACAGCCAAGGTTCCACAAAGCACTATCGGCCAGAAGACATTTTGCAATGAATCTGGCAGCGTTAGTATTGATTTACTCACTGAAGTTGGCACACCAGCTCCCAACAAGACATGAAGCTGCGAACAAGCGATGATAAAACCAATGGCGCTTAACATTCCTTCGAGTACAGATCGAGGAACGTAGGAAAAAAACCTTCCCAGTTTAAGTGTCCCCATTAGAATTTGCAGAGCACCCGCTAACATTGTTACTAGCGCAAGCCCTTTTATTCCATGTTGTTGAATGAGTTGATAAACAAAAACGGTAAGTCCCGCAGCGGGTCCCGCAACGACAAGGGGAGCACCCGATAAAAGCCCACAGAGGACTCCACCTAATACGGCAGTGATTAAACCAGCCTCTGTTGAAGCGCCTGATGCAAGCGCCACACCGAGTGACAAGGGGAGAGCAACGATGAAAACTACGAAGCTCGAAACAATATCTTCGCGCTGCAACTTCATAATGTGTTCCATTTCTTGGCTGAAATTGGTTGCAGGGGAATATTAATGATAGGTTTACTTTCCTCATCGATATCAAAACTAACTTCGCCATCGTGAAGATTGTAAAGCGCTCCTATGATGCGGAACTCACCCTGCCTGGTCATTGGTTGTAAAGCCGTGCTTTGTTGTTGAATCATAGATACTTGCCGGCGCACGTTCATAAGAACGGCTGCTTGCCAGAGGGTTTCGAGATTGGCGTCACGATGAATCCTTTGGGCATCAAGTACTGCCGGAGTGAGTTTTTCGAGCAGTCTTCCAATATTTGGTGTATCGGCAGTAGCTTCACTTCGGGTCGCGCCGATGGCTGCTTTGACAGCACCACATTGGGTGTGACCCATCACTACGCAAAGTGGGGTTTTAAGCGCCATCGCCGCATACTCGATGCTGGCAATAATTGAACGTGAAATAACGTTCCCCGCGACGCGAATGACAAAGAGATCGCCAACTCCCTTATCAAAAAGAATTTCTGTGGGAACTCGTGAATCTGAACATGTTAAAATAATTGCGGAAGGATTCTGTCCCTTTTCTGCAAACTCTTGCAAACGAAGGGTGCTGGCAAAGGACTCCACTGATCTTAGACCAAGTCTAAAACGCGCGTTGCCTTCGAGTAATTTTGCTAAAGAATCCTTCCAATCTAAACGTGAATGCATAGATGAACCTCTTAATAGATTGAATGTGAATTTTTTCGAATGTCTTAGTGGTCTATTAGACGAGGTGCTTTGGTGGCTTTAACAAGGCAGAACAATAATTCCTGGGCTCGGAATCGTCGCCAGATGGAGGGATAGCTGGCGAAAAGGACAAACTAAAATAATTGTCTTCAGCAAGTACATCTGGGTCGTCTGACTCAGATAGGCAATTATTATCCATAGAAGGAATTTCTTCCTCTGAGTCTTCGCTTTGAATCGATGTAAATGTTGCAAATATTTCCGTTACGCCATGATTATGGACGTCAGCCTTCGTTAGGCCCTGAAAAAGGACCACGACAACGAAGAGGACTAGTTTAAGGGAATCTTTCATACGCAACATTTCGCTTACTTTGCCCGGGAAAAAAAACGATGTCAATTTTGAGAAGAATTTTTAAACGAAAGTTGGTGGTTGGCGTGGGTGTGGCATCGGGGGGAGTTAAGTGGGGTGTAGGAGGTGGTTGGTGGCGGTGGGGGTTCGGGGGTTGGTGGTGTGGTAGTGGTAGGTGGTTGGTGGCGGTTGGGCTTCGGGATTGGGTTGGCGGTGGGGGTGGTTTTTCAGACAGCAACCCACAACGGCAAATTTTTAGGTTTGCCGTGTGGATTGCTTTGGTTTGGTTAGAGTGCGAAGGTTTTGGTTTTTGTGTTTCACCTTGGGCGCCCAAGGTGCTCGGTTTTTCAGACAGGGGTTGGTGTGTGAATTGCTTGGTAGAATCACTTTGGTGGAGCGAAGTTTTTTTGTCCGGCAAAAAATAATTTGTTGACAGTGATTTTGTTAGTTTGGTGGTGGAAATATTTTTGTGCTCTTAGTTTTTGTAGAGACGCCATTAAACTTCTGCATTTGG
>CAYPZY010000390.1:0-3137 GCA_964415155.1 uncultured Bdellovibrionales bacterium | reverse complement strand
GCTTTCTGGAGTTATTACAAGTTGAACAGTTCCATCTTCAATATATATTGCGGTTTTCATTTCTTTCCCTCCTTGCATCGGGCGATGGCTTGTCGAACTTTATTTATTAATTTTAAAATATCTTCTGGGCGTCCAGGAATCTGACCTATTTGCCAACAGGCAAACGCTTTATCGCATTCATTAAGCGCCTCTACCAACTCATCCCTCTGCTTGCGAAGGTCGGCTGGGTCTTCGATGCCTTCGCAGGCGTTGAGGCAAGAAACTATTCTTTTTACAAAGAGAGATGGCCCGCGAAATGCATTCTCATAATATAAGCCAAGCCGAGTTTTAACCTCTATAATTGCATGACCATTATCCGATAACTTAACATATTTATAGGGCTTACTCATCTTTCCCTCCCGTGGCTTTGGCGATGGCTTCTTTAGCGGCCTTAACCTCTTCCCAATCATCCCATTTCCCGAAATGTTCAGATGCCCCAAGCGAAAGCAGACATTCTAACGCCTCCAACAACTCCGGTGCAGCTTCTTGAAGTCGTTTAAAGTTCGCATTTATAAAATGGGTATGTTCCCATATTTGAGGGATGTTAAGACTTTCAAAACCGCCTAATGGACACTGATAAGTTTCATAACGGTGTATTCCATAATCACCACCACAAATTCCACAAAGTCCTGGTGTATTAGCCGATGGCGTGTGTTTCGGTTTAGTGTCTGAGTTCATTCGCTTTGTCCTTTCTTTCGCTCGGCGAGCATGGCGTCGGCCATGTTATAAGCCATAGTAGCCCAGGGGCCTTCACTTAAAGTATTGCTGAAGCCATGTATTTGCGAAGCCAATAGCCCCTGCATAGCCTTAGCCGCAAAATAGTCTCGCAAAGAGATGCCATTGCTTTCTATGATTATTAGTCGTTCTCCATTCTCAGTAGGCTTATCTAAATATGATGGAATTGGAAAAGCCGCGCCTCCGTCATTGATTGCACTCATAATTCCTCCTCCACCTCACAAAAGGTGACAGCAGGCCAGGCGCTACTCTGGCTCCTTAGCGAAGTGCTACTTCCTAAGAGATGGCTATCTGCGTGTCTGCTTTCCACGCCGCTGCTGTCGTTGTTGAAATTTTTATCTCCTAAAGTGGTCATATTTCATCGTTTTTTATTTAAATAATCATTTTAAAACCTAATCGACTCAAGCATTCCTTATGTTTTTTACCTTTCACGCGACTTTTTGTGATTGGATTTTGTGATAAAAAGCGTCCGTTAACATCTGCCGCAAATGCCTCCGTAAATCCATCTTCTGTCTTGATGTTAATCCATGTCGTTTTTAATTTTCGTCGCCATTGATCTACGTAAAAAATAGGCTCAGATAACTGATAAAGCGCGCCATCTAAATAACTTGGAAGCGATCTAACTAGTATTGCACTGCTTTTCATTTTAAATCCTCTAAATTATTTTCTTCAAGAGAAGCTAACTCGTTGAGTAGTTTTAGATAGTAAGCCTTTAGGCAATTCTTTTTCGCATCGGAAGTCGTTGCATAGTGCTTTTTTGAAAATGAAATATGGGCACAACCGATCTCATAACTGATCATGCCTGGGCTAGTTTCATTAACGCTTAAAATCGCTAAGTCTGATTGCCTTGACCATATTGTTATAGGGTAACTTTTAATTTCATTGTTCATAAATCCGCCTTCGACTTTCTAGTTTCAAAAAACCCGTCATATTCAGGAAAATCCTTGTGAAACATTCGCGCATAAAAAGCGGTATAGTTATTGTTTATCTTCGGCGCCTGATTTGTGGTGGATACATCACAATGCCATCTAACCGCGTGCAGAACAGCATCAGCTGAATAGTGCTTAAAGCCCGTCACTATCTTTTCGAAAGCAAACTGCTTAAACAATTTGTAAATATCAGGATGAGCTTGATGAAACCTTTCAAAATCAGTTAATGATTTTGGTTTGTATGTTAAAAGTAGTTGTGTAGGATAAATGTAATTGCTCAGCACATAGCCTCCTGTGGTTGCAAGTTTTTGGTTACATGTAGAGTGGAAAGCCAATGCCTTCTAAGCAGCGGGTCGATGGTTCGAATCCATCTGGGCGCGTTTTCTTTTACGAGGTAGATTCCATAAGTTTGCCGAAATTTACTTGAACTTAAGGCCGTTTTGGTTACATGATTTTGGTTACATGTATGAAACGCATTAGAGACAAAGAAATAGCCGGACTTTACCAAAGAGGTAAGAATCTTAATTACACGTGGAAATATCGTGTTAATGGCCGCCAAAAATATTTGGCCACTCAAACCAATGATCTGGCTAAGGCGATTGAAATAGTTAGAGCATTCAAAGCCAGTCCATTTAAAGAAGCTGACAACGATTTCATTCAAGCTATTGAAAAGTTTATTAATTACAAAAAAGAAACTGTTAACTATTCCGACAATTCTGAACGCTGGGCGAGAAGCTCGCTTAAGAGTTTTGGAAACTTTTCTAAAAACGTTGATCCAAGTTTGGTTAATCCAGTTTTGATTAAAAAGTTTAAAGCGCATCTTGCTGGTAAAGTTGGAACAACTTCTACCGACATTTGTCTTAGGGCTGTTAAATCTTTTTTTACTTGGTGTGTTAAAGTAGAAAAAATTTGTATAAACAGCCCGTTTGAAGGAATTAAAATTGGCTCTGGTTCCAAAAGCGCCAGAATTTCTTATTGCTCCAGAAAAACGAGGGATTTTATTTACGATAATTCTCCCAATGATGATCTTACCTTTATTCTTTTTTGTGGCTTCGATACTGGATTCAGAAAAGAGGAAATTATTTGTGCTAGGAGGGACTGGTTTTTTCTTGATGAGAAAATCCCCTATGTGAAAGTCAAGCAGGCACTTGCCCCGCCTAGACTTAGAAAAGGAGAAAAACCTTTTAGAATTAAAAATAAAAAAGAAAGAATAGTTCCTCTGACTAAAAAGTTTACTAATTTTCTCAAAAAATATCTTAAGAAACATAATCCTCTTGATTTTGCTTTGCAGCCAAAGGTTGGTTATGGTGAAGCTGTTTATCGCTATGATTTTAGGAGACCTTTTGAAGAATATATTAAATCTACTTGCTTGAAAGATTCCGAAGGAGAAAAAATTACTACGCATACTATGAGACACACTTTTGCTAGTCTTTT
>CAYPZY010000389.1:0-3152 GCA_964415155.1 uncultured Bdellovibrionales bacterium | reverse complement strand
AACGAGAACCAATTAAATCTAGCGATCCCGATGCTAAAAAGACTGCGCTTTCCACCTGTGAAACCAGAAACAGCTCCCCGCAAGACATTGCGGATCTCATAAAATCTCAAAAACTTGAAAATTGCACACTCAGACAAAAGAAAAATACAATCGCACAAGCGTTTAATATTCTTTTTTCATCTAAAGACAATAAAATCATGAATACCGCAAATGTCTTTATGCGCAGGTTGATTGGTGGTTCCGAAGAGTTTTGGATCCAACAAGGAATTGCCAGACTTCTTCAAAGTCAAAATCCCGATGGCTCCTGGTATGGGACCTCTTTTACTCTTCTTGGGATGATGGCAATTGCCGAGGCCGACAGAGTGGGACTTGGAGATTTTTCTGATCTACAAAAAAAATCTTGGAAAGCTCTTATGTCGTGGCGAACAACAAGTATCGATGGTTTAAATTTTCAACAACTAAATCCAAGTAGCACCTGGGATACTGCCCTCGTCATGAATGCGTTTCATCTTTTGGGACCTGAGAATCGTAAACTCGATGATAACAGCGAAGAGAGTATCTTGCGATGGCAAATTCAATCAGCTGTTCCAAAGGGGCCAAACAAAGGTGCGTGGAGTTTCTTTCACACAGATTTCAGTCATCCTGATATTGACACCACCGCCGCTGTTCTTCACAGTTTTGCCGATGGCCCCTACGTCAACGAACCTGAAGTACAAACCCGTTTGGTCGAGGGTCTCGAGTGGATTTTGCAAAGGCAAAACAAAGATGGCGGATTTCCAGCTTGGTCAAAGGGAGTGTCACCACTTAGTTTCGGAATTCTGCGACAAGTCTTTCTAAATGTGGCGAAAGTGGAAGATATAAGCCAAACCGATATTACAGCTCGTGTTTTAGATTTTCTTATCACCCTTGATAGTAAATTACTCGATCCAAAACGGTTAAAGAACATTCAGAAAAAAGCCTGTCGTTTTTTTGTAAAATCAGCTGAAAGTGTGAAAGGAATTCGCCCCAAAACAACCGTTGGCCACTGGTTTACAAATTATACTTACGGAACTTCAATGCTGATTTTGGGTTTAGCTAATTCACAATGTGCGCCCAGTTGGCAAATTCAGTTAGCTCTGTGGCTGGCGAAGGTGCAAAATGAGGATGGCGGTTGGGGCGAAGACAACATCAGTTATTCGCAAGCCACTTTTGTTCCCGCCAATTCAACGATGGCCCAAACCTCACTTGTTTTGGTCGGCCTACTTGCACTTTATAAAGAACAAAAGGAAAATGGTGAGCCTTACCCTTGGCTCGAAACATCGATCAAAAAGGGAATCCGCTATCTCATTGACCGCAGCCAACAGGGAACAGACTATTTTGAAAAAGAGTTCGTTGGCATTATAGTTAAAGATCAAAGTTATACTCGCTACGAACTCTTACCTGCTTACATGGCTCTTTACTCTTTAGGCCAATGGCAAAAGTTGCAACAATAAGTCGACAATAGTGTCTTCAAAACCTATCGCGGGAATTTGCCATTCATTCTACGCTCGACACCGGCTCCTTTTGCTCGCTTGGTTCGATACGAATATCCACACGTCTGTTTTGCGCCCGCCCACTAGCCGTTTTATTGGTTGCCAACGGTTTCTGATCGCCATAACCGATTGCTTTCACAGCACTTGGTTGTAGATCTTTGGTATTTGACAATATGTAGGTGCGAATGGCTTCCGCCCGTTGCTGAGAGATTTTATCATTTACCTTTTTGCCACCCATCGAATCGGTATGGCCCTCGACAGTAATGGCGCTGTCACCAAAATCCTTTATCACCTTTTCGACCTTCGACAAAAGTGCAAAGTTATTACTCTGGATATCCGCCTTGGCAGTTGGAAACTCCAGTCCTTTCAAACGAATTGTCAATGCGTTTCCCTGACGATAAACCTCCGCTTCATTTTCAGAGAACTGCGCGCGAGCCGTCTCATACTTTTCGTTCATTTGACGTTCCGTCAATAATGAACGATGAGTTTTCTCCAGCGCCTGCGCCTGCTTTTGCTCTTCGCCAAGTTCAGAAGTTTTGTTAGCCAACATCGACTCTGATGCAGCCACGCGCTGACGTTCCTTTTCTAGAGATAAAGCGACTTCCTCAGGTGTCATCACTTTTCCAGCCTTAGCATCTCGAGTGATCTTTAAAAGGTGCAGGGCACTTTCCCTAGTTGAATCTGCGCGCCCTCTTATCTGTGCAGTGTCGTGACGGTTGGCAGTGATAAATGCGTCAGTATTTTTATAATGCTGAAGGGCCGCCGACAGTGTCTGAGGAGCGAGCCGTTTAGCGCCTTCCTTGACGGCGAGATCAATTGCTTCCCTACTGTCTTTAAGAGCTCCCTCTTTGATTGCGCGCAACTCTAAATTCAAATAAGCAGACTGCAGTTTTTCCCGATTCTTTTCCGCGCTTTTTAAATTATTTTTTTCCAAATCACGCGCCACCTCGTTAAGAGTACTATCGGAAACTTTGAAATCCGCAGGAAAGTACTGCTGCGCATTTGCTTCAATTGCGCGTTTGCGAGCAGCGACCACTTCCTCAATTTTATCATGTGATACATTTGCGCCTCTCATTGCTTCTTCAAGATAAGAGCGACCCAAAGCGACCTCGTGTAAAGTTTCGCGAGCTGACTTTTGCTTTTCCAGATATTTGCGGGATTTCTCTAAGGCCTTTTGCGCTTTACTGAAACTATTTGGAGCCAATGCATCCACTTGGCTATTTCCCGCCTGTCTCATGTCATCTTCAAAACGTCTCACCTCTTCAGTAGGACTTGCCGTATCGGGGAATTCTTGAACTTTAGGTGTTTGGGTACACGCAAAAAGCGAAAAAAGAATTATTAAAAGAAGACTTCGTGCTTTAATTTTTCCTGAAAAAATCATATCGTTCTCGCTTGCTAAAGGTTTTGATCAGATTCGAAATACTCTTATACATTATGCAAACACTAATCCACCATTGCGCAATCGCTTTTTGATTTAACCGAGAGCTTAGAGGCTTTGAATGTGGCATTATCATCACAAGTGGGTTATTTGACCTCTCCGAAGAAAAAATTGGCAAATTCGCCCTGATGGTTGTCATTGCAATAGTTCCTCAACACTGAGGCAAGTTGCCCGTTATCTACAGCATCGCCATTTTAGATTGG
>CAYPZY010000388.1:0-3159 GCA_964415155.1 uncultured Bdellovibrionales bacterium | reverse complement strand
CGAAACTCGTTTCATACGGAGAAAACCCGTCTCGTCGGGAGTCAAGGATCGCTATAATCTGAAGGCCGACTAAGACTGTCATCGCTCCCGTTAATAGATAAACAGTCGGCCCAGTTTTCGAAACGAGTGGCTGCTTGAAAAGCTCTGAGCAAGCAATCGCAAGAAGCGAGGGAACGATACTGAGTCGGGTTAAGTTCGAGAGCACCCGAAAATGCTGGCTTCCGAATAATCTTCCGATTCCCATAAATCATTCCCTCCTTTCATTCTGATTACTGTTGGATAGCTAGAAAAAGGCGGCTTATACCCGAGCAGGTAGAATAGTTTCCGCTTTGGTTTGTGCATGATACTCCGCCGCCAGAATCGGCTGCGAAGACGGCTTTGTGACCTGAGAAATTTGCTACGACAGCTTCATAGTAACGACCCGAAGCCGAGAAAATAGAAATTCCAGAATTCACATCGACTGACCCATTTGGAATCAAAGTCGTCGTCAAGTTGCTCGATATTTTCACGGTTCCACCATAGACACGAACTGAGTCGCCCATGGTGTTTGCGGATGTGTTTGCAACTCCATTGACCATATCGGTGTAGTCGTTGAACAGATAATCAAACGGCTGTTCAACTCCCGAATTTTCGAATGAAACTTGCGATATGGTATTGCTGACCGCATTCAATACGACATCATTTGAAAAGCCCGCATAGGTGTAGTTGTTGGTCGGAGTTCTAATGACAATAGATTTTCCGTTTGAGAAGGCATAGCCGCCACCCGAAAGAGTCATTTTTCCATTGCTACAAGTTCCGCTCCATGTCGTGAGGCTTCCCACTTTTTTCTTATCGGGAATATTGAAATCGATGGCATCTTTTTGAATGCTTAGACCTGATGAGGTCACTCGCACAGAAAGATGAGTCTCTGAACCGCCATCCAATAAAACTACGGAGTAGTCCTTGTAAGCGGCACCATTCAGACAAGTTGGAGAGTAAATTCCCACTTCGACCATCGCCTGCCCAGCATCCAGAACATCCACATAAAATTCGTTCGCTACGAACATCGCAGATCCAGGGAGCGCGGTATCTTCAATCGGAGCATTGGCTGGATAGGTTTGAATCGCATAGTAGCTGGCATTGCCGTTGCCACCTCCTGTACTGCCTCCACCTCCATTGCCTGGAGGTGTATAGCCGCCGTCACCCGTTGATGGGCTCGAAGAACCTCCACTGCCTCCGCAAGCAGTCAGTATGGCCGTTAAAGCAACTGTCATCATTACTTTGGTCATTTGGTTTTTCATTTTTTCCTCCGTTTTTATTTCTTATTCACCCGCTTAACGATGATCTCGAACACTCCAGAAAAGAGTTCGGGATTGAAGTCGTTAGGCGGGTTTCTTTTTTCTCTTGGATCATCTTCGCCATAGAGCATGTAGTGGAGCGAAACTCCGAAAACTTCCGCAATGGCAAGTGCCGTTGAAACATCTTTTGGTGGGCGATTGAGTTTCAAGTGAGCAATGGTCGATGCGGGAACGCCAGACTCAAAAGCTAGTTCTTTTATTGAATAATTCTTGTCCCGCATGAGCTGAGCCAGCACATGCCCAATCTTGAGTTCTTTTTTCTTTTTCATTTTGCCCGCCCGAATACAAAAATTGTCGGCTTCAGTAAGTGGAGCCACGAGCAGAAGCTCCTTCGAGAAAAACATTTTTCTCTTAAGAACTAAGTCAGTGATGTTTTCAGTTCGTGATTCCTGCTTCATACAAACAGGATGACGCGCAAGAAGGTCTGCGTCCGGTCGAAAAGTCTGATTTTTCCATTATCTCTTATCTGTAGGAGATCACTAAAGATCGTGCGATCCATTTCGATGCCGGCGCAGTTCTTGATTCTCCTGTGGTGATGAACAACGATAGCTAAAGCAATTGAAAGGCAGAACTACCCTCATAAGTTTCGCTAAAGAAGTTTTTTATTCGCTAGAGAAGCGAGTCAGAGCTTTCAGCTGTTCTTAAGAGTTGATTTATGGGCCGTAGAGATGCCGTCGTTTTTCTTCTGTGATTTTCCAAACTGCCAGTGCCTCACTAAGGCTGAAGCTTGCTTCTATAACTGTCATCTCGTGCGGCTCTTTTGGATGCACCTTCACGATTGCCAATGGGGTTCTTTTTTCGTCTCTTCGCAAAAATAAAAACTGAATACGGTATTCCGGTGGTTCTACGAATGGGACAACTTCAATAATTTCTTCTGGGTTTTGCATGTCTGGCTTCCTCCATACCTTGTAAATGGAATTCGCCGTTCTAAATTTGATCGGATCAAATTCTGATCGCTAAAATCTATAAAATCCTTCGGATATATATAAATATATCCTTACTCTGAATCTTCCGAAATTTTCCCTGTTGATCCCCCATCAAAAATTGACAGGTCGTCAAAGAGCGAATCATCTGCCGATGACCGCTTTGCTCTTTGATTCGAAAAGATGATCTGTCTAATAAGATTCCAGTTCCATTCTTTTTCTGGGACTAAGAGAATGCGGTTCTTTGCTCGACCGGATTCATCGGGCAACTTCCTAATCATATTGAAATCCCGTTCGAGTTCTTGATCGAGTGACTGCCTAACGGTGTTAATGGAAAACCCAAGCTCTCGCTCAATCTCGCCTTTAGAGGCCACGACAACTCTGGTCTCTTGGTGGGCTTCTGGAAGGAGTTCAAGCTTCTTCCAGAGGTAGCAATAAATCTGAAAGGCCGATGGTCTGAGTGTGAAATGGGGCTTCAGTAATTTCATAAACTGCTAAATGGATCATTTTTTGATTTAATCCACGGACATCTCTTGTCTACTGACCAGCTAAGTTCCCTTTTTACATAAGGAAGCCCGCAGGCCATAGCCCAACAGGGCTTGGCGGGCTGACTTTCATTATTTATTTCCCCTTATTTTCTTCTATCTAAGAAGTGGGAGTCCTGGCTTTCGCAACCAAACCCCAGCGAGTTCAAGTTTTGCCATCACCGCAGCCACGAGGTTGCGAAATTTCCATTTATAAAAAATGGAGGTATTTTATGAGTGAAACAGTATCTAACAGCCACACGGTCGGTATCGGTTATTTTTTTTTTTTTTTTTCAATGTTTCTCGTCTATCACCCAATTTTAAATGAAGATGAGCGAGGACTTTTACTTTTAATTGCTCGGCGAGGTCGTGGCG
>CAYPZY010000387.1:0-3172 GCA_964415155.1 uncultured Bdellovibrionales bacterium | reverse complement strand
CGCACGGCAAAACCACGACGACAAGTTTGGTGTCTTCTATCTTTTTAGAAAGTACGCTTGACCCCACGATCGTTGTCGGAGGTGTTTTGCAACAGATCCAGTCTACAGCGATGCTCGGCCAAGGTGAATGGCTGGTCGCTGAGGCCGACGAAAGCGACGGAAGTTTCACCAAACTTTCTCCTGAAATTGTTGTGATCACCAATATCGACAATGATCACTTGGATTATTTTGGAAACTTTAATAATTTGCAGAGAGCTTTTTTTGCTTTCGCGAGTCTTGTGCCTTTTTACGGCAAAGCAATTGTCTGCGGTGATGATCCTCATACAAGAAATTTGTTTGCCGATTTTAAAAAACCCATTTGCTTTTATGGGTTTGATGAGAAAAACGATTTTGTCTTACGAGGCGAAAAGGGAACTTATGAAATTCTTAAAAACAAAAAAGGCCTTGGTACTTTTCAATGTCGTTTTCCTGGGAAACATAATGCTTTGAATTCCTTGGCCGCTATCATTGTTGGGATGGAGGCAGGCTTGTCTTTTGAAACCTGCCAAACCGGCATTGAAAAATTCACAGGCGTTGATAGACGCTTCCAGTTTAAAGGTAAAAAGAACGAAGTTTCTGTATTTGATGATTACGGCCATCATCCCACAGAAATCAAGGCAGTTCTTGAGGCCATGCGCGAAAAATTTCCCCATAAACGTATTGTCATTTATTTTCAGCCACACCGTTATTCCCGCACGCAACTTTGTTGGGATCAATTTGTTGATTGCTTTAACTTGGCCGATCACGTTTTTATTGCTGATATTTATCCTGCTGGAGAAAAACCCATCGATGGTATTAGCGGCGAAAAACTGGCAAGTTCCATTACGGCAAAAAGCAAACAATACTTACCGAGTGATGGGGCCTCTTCGAATATCAGCAAATTTTTAAAACCCAATGATGTCTTTTTAACTCTTGGTGCTGGTGATGGCTGGAAGCTGGGCATGAAAGTGTTGGAGTCACTTTAAGAATGCTGGATATCAAAAAAAACGTTGTATTGGCACCATACACTTCTTGGAAAGTCGGTGGGCCGGCTGACTTTTTCTTTCAGCCACAGAGCGTGCGTGAACTTACTGATGCGCTTGATTGGGCCGACAAAGATGCCTTGCCACTAACCTTGCTCGGTGGTGGCACCAACGTTTTGGTCAGCGATAAGGGAATTCGCGGATTAGTTTTGCATTTAGGCCTCCTTAGTCAGATGTCAGCCATCGAACAAAACGGGCGCTTAGTGGTGACAGCGCAAGCTGGTGTGCCTAAGTCTGATCTTGTAAAAATATTTATGAAGCGAAAACTCGCTCCAGCCATTTTTTTAGCGGGCCTTCCTGGTGACGTTGGCGGCGGCGTTGTGATGAATGCGGGGGTGGGTGAAAAAATCGAACCCCGAGAATTTGTTGAGATCACTGACTGGGTTGAGATATTAAAATTGGATAGTCGCAAGATCGTTCGTTTTGCCAAGAGCGATCTTAAATGGGACTATCGTAAATGTTTAGGCTGGCAACCTGGAATTGTTTTACAAGCTGGGTTTTCATGGCCGCTGGTCGAGATTCCTGACCTTGTGGAAAAAGTTTTTGCCGCTAATCGTGCACGAATTAGTAAGCAACCTTTGAATCTTCCGAGTTGTGGTTCTGTGTTTAGAAATCCCGATAACGATAAATCGGGAAGACTGATCGAAAGTATCGGATTAAAAGGTTTTACCGTGGGAAAAGCACAGGTTTCACCCAAACACGCCAATTTTATTGTGAATCTGGGCGGTGCCACGGCCTCTGATATTCATGCGGTAATATCGCATGTTCGCGCGGAAGTTTCGAAGAATGCAAGTGTAGAGCTTGAGACGGAAGTGATTTATTTAGGAGAGTGGTAGCCTTACCTACAAACACCGGCTTCCCGTAAATCCTTAGCACCCTCTGCGAGAGTCTCAGTGGAATTGAAATCGAAATTTAAGTCTTCGCCTGCTCGAATAGTGTAAGATCGTGATTCAACTTCACACACTTTCGCTTGCATCTTGCATGCTCCAGCTTCTTTTAATAATTTTAGTGTTTTGATAGCTTCCTTAGCATTTGTAAAATACGCTTCTTTGGTCCCTTTTTCGTTTAGCACATAAGTATCGCCTTCATGTAGTGGATAGTCACCCTGCCGTATTTGCCAACCAGATCCTTTGGAAAACTTAGTGAGCGTGCAGATTTTTTTCATTTCTTCATTTTCTTTTAGGGCCCTGTCGTAATCTTCGGTAGAAACTCCCTTTTCACTACAGGCGCCTACCAATAAGGAAAGTACTATTAAGATGTGTTTCATATAACTCCGTTGAAATTATTTCCGCGATTATACAAAAAAGGTCATGGAGCTGCCTTTGAAGGCTCACGTAAATAATTTAAATTAAGAATCGGATAAGATAGCAATCCCTATACCAGGAACAACGATGCAGACCAAAGCCAATGCTAGTCGGTCACACTTAAGTCCATATTGTCTTAATCCTTCTTCGCGCTCATGACTTAAACGCGATATTCCCTTAAATTATTTAGTAGTTCGTATTCTTTAGGAGGCTTCACATGAAGAAGGTATTGCTTGCGCTTACAGTAACATTATTATTCGGTTGCGATTCTATGGATAAAAAAGCAACGAAAACGACAACACCAGCTGCTGCTCATACTGCCGCTGATAAAACCAAAAAATTTGAAGACGAAGACATCAGTAAATCAAAACCAAAAGCTGCTGCGTCTGCATCATCTGGCCAAGCTGAGTTTGGCGTCATGACTTGTAAAGGTGGCAGTGACGATTCAAGAACTCTCGAAATTGCTGCTGAAGGTAGTGGTTGTAAAGTCGATTACACCAAAGCGGGTGGCACACAAACTGTTGCTAATGCAGCGAACGATATAGGTTATTGCACGCAAGTTCGCGATCGAATCAAAGATAAGTTAGAGGCCGCTGGCTTTAAGTGCGAATAGTTTTTTTGCTGAAATGAGAACCGCCACACTTTGATGGCGGTTCATCAGATGAACTGATTTTCTTATCGGTGATTAGGGTCTTTGACCAGCGCACTCCGTAAGATTCCCCTCTCTATCTAAGCGGATCGAACCATAGCAAATGCGAGGTGTACCATCTTTCACCTTAAAAGTGTGGCCGCCATCAACTTTAGTGG
>CAYPZY010000386.1:0-3183 GCA_964415155.1 uncultured Bdellovibrionales bacterium | reverse complement strand
CCCCGCTAAAACTGCTGGGCTACAAACCCACGACATCATCAATAAAGTTAATGGTAAAGAAGTTGCCAACTGGCGCGAACTCGAAAAAGTGTTATCTGACAATAAATCGGAGAAATTTTCTTTTGAAGTAGATCGCTACGCTCATGATTTGGAAAGTAAAAAAACCTTAACCATTGAAACTCCAGCGGTGGCGCTTGCTGATTTAGGAATAGAGTCAGCTGAACTCTACCTTTTTAAAATCATGGAAGGGACGCCTGCTGATAAGGCCGGTTTAAAGGCCAATGATAAAGTCATTGATATCAATGGCAATAAATTTGAACACTGGCACGATATTCTTTCGACGATTAAATCGTATAAAGCGGGCGATCAACCTTTAAAGGTAACCGTACTTCGTGAAGGGCAACCTTTTCAATTTAGCATCGCTCCTACAATGACAAAGGTTCCAGGTCCGCGCGCTCAACAGGAACAACGATTCACCATAGGCATTGCACCAACTCCGATGCTTGAAGCATTGCCGCCCGTTTTTTGGTTAAAACAAAAGTCGATGGGTAGCGCTTTTCGCTATGGCTGGCAGCAAACTATCATTTGGACAAAAACCACCTTTGCGGTTTTCGCGAAAATTTTCCAATCAAAGATTTCACCACGAAATATCGGTGGAATTATTTCTATTCAACAAGCCGCTAAGAAAACTTATGATTACGGCATTTCTGTTTTCATCAAAATGATGGGAATTTTGTCGGTAAATCTTTTCGTGATGAACTTACTTCCTATTCCTGTGCTCGACGGCGGTCACTTGTTTTTCTATTTGATCGAATTCATCAAAGGTACGCCGCTATCGCTTCGCAAAATGGAACTGGCAACGCAAGTAGGATTGTTTTTACTTGTCGGCCTTATGTTGTTCGCCATCTTTAACGATCTCAGCATGGTTTTCAAACTGAATTGGTAAATGCTTTTAGCGATTGAAACCAGCAGTTTAAACGGAAGTATTGCGCTCTTTGACGACCAAGAATTGGTTGCGGAAAAAAATTGGACTAAGTCTTTGAGCGCTTCTTCTCCGCAGGTTCATAGCGAGAACTTAACCAAAAACATCGAGTCGATTTTTAACGAAAAAAATATTAGTTCAAAGGATATTAAGACAATCGCGGTTAGTATTGGGCCCGGAAGTTTTACAGGAATTCGCGTTGGTATTAATGCCGCCAGAGCCCTAGCCTATGCCGTTCAAGCCTCTGTTTACACCGTCGATTCGCTAACGCTATTAGCGCAAAGTTTTTTAAGAAAAAGTAATCTCAATCAAGTCTTGGACCTCACTGTTGTGGTAAACGCTTACCGAAATCAACTTTACTATATGCAGTTTCAAAGAAGCGCAGCGGACTGGACCAATAGCGAGCCTCCGAAGGTTGCTAACTACGATGAAATTGCCAATAAAATCGCGAAGGGATCCATCCTTATTGGTGATGGCTGCGAGTTACTAAAAAGTAATTTGAGTGAAGATTTGCAAAAGACGCTGCAATTTTACCCTAATGCGTATGCGACAGCTGCCACGCTTGGGAATATTGCCATAAATCAAAGTAAATTTCAGAGATGGAATGAGGTCGTACCCCTTTATATTCGAAAATCCGAAGCCGAAGAGAAGTTCAGTAGTAAATTAAAATAAGAGACCTGCATGTCCACTGAACCGTCGGTTCCCACAATTAAAAAGACTTCTAAATCGGCTGGGCCAAAGTCTATCATCGCCATTGGTGGCGGTAAGGGCGGAATCGGCAAAAGTTTCATTAGCACCACTTTAGGCATCACGATTTCACAACTTGGTCATTCTGTGGTTTTAGTCGACCTAGACCTTGGTGCCGCTAACGTTCATACTTGTTTGGGTGCTGTTATTCCAGAGTTGGGCGTTTCTGACTTCATCAGTGGCCGCGTTGATCAGTTGGCTTCTGTTGTTGCCCCGACGCCGTTTCAGCGTTTAAATTTTATCAGCGGATCCAATGATGCTTTAAATGTCGCGAGTCTTAATTCAAGCGCCCAAGATAGATTGATCGATGAATTGAAGAAAATAAACACTGACTTTCTTATCCTAGACCTTGGTGCTGGAACAAGTAATGGTATTCTAGATTTCTTTTTAATGGCTGATCGAAAAATTGTCGCGATGACCCCTGAGCCGGTTAGTATTGAGAACGCATATCGTTTTGTAAAGTCTGCGTTTTATCGAAACTGGATGCGCCTCGAAGGCGAATTGCAAATTCAAAATTTAATTGAAGATGCTATGGACCAAAAAAATCGTCTGGGCATTAGAACGCCTTCTGATCTTGTTTACCACGTAAAGAAAGTAAATCCTTTAGCTGGCCAACGTTTGGTTCAAGCCGTGGAAGAGTTCAACTTGGACATCGTCGTCAATCAAATTAGAACCCGCACGGATGTTGACCTCGGCTACTCGATTGCTAGTGTCTGCAACAAATACTTTGGTATTGATGCAAACTATCTTGGTTATCTCGATCACGACAATGCCGTTTGGCAATCACTGCGCAAACGCAAACCTTTAATCTTGGAACATCCTCACAGTCGGTTAGTGGCGCAATTCATGTCAATTGCAAAAACTTTAGTTCATCGCCAAACTAAAAAAGCCGTGATATGATTTTCAAATGGCTAACTGGCAAAATCAATCGTACTACGAAATTCTAGAAGTAAAACCAACCGCAGCTGAAAATGAAATTCATGAAGCTTATCAACGAGCGAAAGCAACTTATTCTACAGATAGCCCCGCTCTGTACACTATGTTCACTCCTCAGGAAGCTCAGGCCCTGAATCGCCTCATCGAAGAAGCCTATGCCGTTCTTGGAAATCAAAGACTTCGTCAAGCCTACGACAGCAAATTGGAAA
This sequence comes from uncultured Bdellovibrionales bacterium, assembly GCA_964415155.1. Taxonomy (GTDB): domain Bacteria; phylum Bdellovibrionota; class Bdellovibrionia; order Bdellovibrionales; family SG-bin7; genus CAYPZY01. Next base: position 309 of record CAYPZY010000386.1, on the reverse strand, counting down.
AGGGTGAAATCAATTTGCAGCCAGAACCTGCCGCGAAAAAAGTGGAAAGTGCCACGTCAACATCCGCGAAACTGGCTGTAGAAAGCGGTTTAGGTAAGACAGCATTTGGTACTTACAAAATTGATCCCAATATCGAAAATGAAATTACCAATCAAACTCAGTTCGATGGGAATTTTTTGCGAAAAATAAGAGAGTATAAGGAAGTTACCTTAGATAACTTAGCCGACACAACAAAAATTAATAGATCCTATCTTGAAGCCGTTGAGAAGAATGACTTTACGTCACTACCTGCACCTGTCTTTGTTCGAG
>CAYPZY010000385.1:0-3191 GCA_964415155.1 uncultured Bdellovibrionales bacterium | reverse complement strand
ACTTCATGCGTAAGTCTCTTCTTTTCGCGTAAGGAGGGAGTCGTAGATTTATCATGTCATTGGAGATTGCAAACGTTGTTCCTCTCTGTAGGATCTAGGCTCCTGAAAACAATTATGTATTTTGCGTCCCAGGTTGAGACGTTATATTTAAAACTTTACAAGTGTTTTGAAAGTAGACAAGATTGATGAAAATGATGAAGCTTATTTTTTCACCTTATTTATTGTTTGCTTTCTTAGTCGTTCCGTCGCTATTTGCGGCTGAGCTAGATAGTGGTGACAAAAGGAAAACGGTTCTTATCCTCGGAGATTCTTTAACGGAAGGCTACGGAGTTGCGCGTGAAAAAGCTTTTCCGTTTCTGCTGCAGGAACTTCTTAGAAAGAAAGGCCATAGCGATGTTGTTGTGCAGCCTGCTGGTATCTCGGGATCAACGACGGCAAGTGGTTTAAGTCGTCTGCGTTGGTTTCTAAAAAAGCCCCCACAGATTATGGTTTTGGCGCTGGGCGGGAATGATTTACTGAGAGCTCTAAAACCGTCAGATACAAAAAAGAATCTCAAGAGCATTATTGAGCTCGCGAAAAAAAACCATATTAAAGTTTTATTGAGTGGGATGATGGTTCCTCCCAACTACGGGGCCGATTACAAAAGAGAGTTTGAAAAAATTTTTACTGACCTAGCAAAAGAGGAAAAGGTGGAATTGATTCCCTTTCTACTTGAGGGCGTTGGCGGAGTTGCAGCTTTAAACCTTGAAGATGGAGTCCATCCCAACGAGAAGGGGCACGCAGTTGTTGCAGGTGTGGTCGCCAAATATTTGGAGCCCATGCTTTGATTTTAAGTCTCAAAAACATCAGCAAAAATTATTCTCAGGGTAATAAGTCCATTGAAGTCTTAAAAAATTTAAATTTAAGTGTCGAAAAAGGAAAGATTGTTTGTATTTTAGGTCAGTCCGGTAGCGGTAAATCGACTTTACTCTCCCTCATTTGTGGACTGGATCGTCCCGACTCTGGGGAAGTGATATTCGAAAATAAAAATTTAAATGAAATGAATGACAATGCTCTCACTTCCTTCCGAGGAAAGAATTTGGGGATTGTCTTTCAACAGTTTCATCTTATTCCACATTTAACAGCTTTAGAGAATGTCGAATTGCCAATGGAAATTTTAGGTTTACCTGCAGTTGCTGCGAAAGCGCGAGAGGCCCTCTCTTTAGTCGGATTAGCCGATCGATTGACACACTTCCCAGATCAATTGAGCGGCGGCGAATGTCAGCGGGTAGCAATTGCGCGCGCCATGGTTACGGAGCCGAAATTGATTTTAGCTGATGAACCAAGTGGAAATTTAGATTACAAAACCTCTGAGCAAGTCATGGGAGTTCTTTTTAAGATTGTTCGTGATCTCAACTTAACCATGGTCCTTGTGACCCACAATGAAGAATTAGCGAACCGCTGCGATGCCCGCTATGTACTGCGCGAAGGCCACCTGGTATGATATTCCGCTGGGTGCTGCGGGAATTTGCTAACCAGCCGCGCCTTTCGGCGACTCTTTTTACCACTCTTTTTTTAGGTTTACTTTCGTTTCTTACACTTGATCTGTTGAGAAACTCAATTGCCGACTCGCTGATGCAACAATCAAAAGTGATGGTTGCTGCAGACGTCGTTATAACATCACGTCGACCATTTTTGGAAAGTGAAAGTGCGATCGTCGAAACGCTTTTGCCGGGCAGCAGTCAACAAGTATTAGAGTTTTACTCAATGGTGAAAAGTGAAAGTCAGTCGCGGCTCGTGCAAATCAAAGCGATAGAAGCGGATTTTCCATTTTACGGCGAACTCGAACTCAGAGTGGGCGGCAAGATCAATGGGGCGACTCCTAAATTCAAAGATAATATTCCTGAAGTTTGGGTTTACCCCGAAGTGCTCGCACAGCTTGGCGTGAAGGTTGGTGATCGCATTAAGATTGGGGAAGTGTTTTTTACTATCAAAGATGTTGTAGAAAGCGACTTAGTCAATAATTGGCGTGGATTTAGTCTGGCGCCAAGAATTTATTTATCCAGAGATTTTTTGTCGCAAACGAAGCTGGTTACCCCGCAAAGCACGATTAGCTATTCGTATCTCTATAAAATCAACAATGACGCCGAGAAAGTCGTAAAAGCTCTCAGTGACAAAATAACAGATCCGGGTGTCAGGGCGTACACACATGCGCAGGCTGCTAAACAATTTATTAGAGGGTTTGACTCTCTCGGTGACTACCTCGGTCTGTCAGCCCTGGTGGCATTATTTCTTTCAGGAATTGGCTCTTATTTTTTATTTTACGGTTACGTGAATAAAAAAAGTAGGGAGATTGCAATTCTATCAGCCTTGGGGCTTTCAAAATGGCGGACGATCGCCATTTATCTGCTTTACCTTAGCCTTCTTGGGGTGGCAGCCGTCTTTTTGGTGTGGATAATCATGGCGACCTTATTTCCTCATATCAGCATTGCCCTTCAGCCATTTTTATTTTTTCCGCTACAACTCAACCTTAGTTTCGGTGTGATTACCACAAGTGTGGTCGTTGGCGTCGTGACCATTCTAGCGAGTTGTTCGTCGGCCCTCTTAAAAGTGAAGTCTATTCGAGCCTCTCAGCTTTTTCAGGAAGAGCGAGATGTGTTGGGTATCTTGAAATGGGAACAACTCACACTGTCGTTAACTATTTTAATATTGCTGTGGGGAGGAGCTATTTACCAGGCGCGTTCTTTTGTTGTTGCCGGCTATTTTATGATGGGATTGGTGATCATAACAGCGCTATTATTTTTTGGCGGCTTCCTTGTTTTAAAACTTTTGGAGCAGGCGTCGGAGAGTTTTTCTTTTTTATTTCGGCAATCACTATTGAGTCTTTCACGTAAGCCGAAGGTGGCTCTATTTTCTCTTGTTGCCCTGGGATCATCGATTTTTTTATTGAATTTAATTCCGCAAATTAAAAATGGGCTTGAGAGTGAGATTACGCAGCCAAAGGGGTTAGCCCTACCTGGACTTTTTCTTTTTGATATTCAGGAAGAACAGCTAGAAGTATTGAGGCAGATTACAAGAGAAGAGAAAATTGATCTGCAGCAAGTTTCTCCAATGATTCGGGCTCGGCTTGATTTTGTCAATGGCAAGGCCTTTGAAAAAGCTGATCGTAGCGAATACAGTTTCACGCGCGAACAGGATGCAGAGAATCGATT
>CAYPZY010000384.1:0-3222 GCA_964415155.1 uncultured Bdellovibrionales bacterium | reverse complement strand
AAACAACTACCGGCGCTCCGGTAGTAAAAATAGTTGCACATTTAATTGCGCTACCTCAGACCCAAGAGTCTTGTCGGAAAAGGCGGTAATCTCGCCTAACAGTTTACGAATTTTATTTTCGTAAATGTCAAAATCGCTCTTATTTAAAGTGAACGTATGCGAGAAAAACTTCGCCCCCTTTTCATAGTTCTTTTCAAGCATCGAGCGAGAAAGATCCAATTGTTGTGCTAAAAACTTTTTGTAATGTCGATTCATCAGAGATTTGTCTTTAAAAATCTGATGAGAGACATCAAGTCGCCATATTCCCCTATCCTCATTTAATAACTTTTCGCGACTTAAGACCGCGATGATGGAGTCCACTTCTTCACTTGACACAGGTAAATATTTACGAATTCGGCCGTGAGCATCCTCCCTTCGACAACCATCGAGGAGTACAATCGCTGCAGGATAATACCAATCCGACAACAACGATGATAAAGTCACTCGGCCGACCGTTTGTTGGCGCGAAGTTCCTCTAGTCTCCCCTTGTAATACCTTCGGATACGCTCGTCTTCTGTCTGATTCATCAAGACAAGAGACTCAAAATAATTTAGTTCTTCCCCCGTAAGCCCAATCACTCGCGCAAAGCCATGTATATTTTCTAATGTGAGAGATCGCTTGCCATCGATCACTAACTTTAAATAATTTCCCGATTTTATCCCCAAAGACCGCGAGAAGGACTCATAAGAAAATCCCGGCTTCTGCTTTTTAGAGGTATAGTAGTCTTTTAAATACGACCGATAGTTATTATAAGTGAACACGCTTTTTAAATGCACTTTTTACCTTAACATTTTGTTATGAAAACTTTCCTTTACCTGATTGTTGCTGTTGTGGCCATAAAAATAAAGTGGTACTTTCTGTTTCATCTCTTAGGAGTTTATATGAAAAACATTTCTGTCTTATTATTTACGATTATCGCCTCATCGTTAGCATCAGCCGAGGATGTTTATTTTGTTGGCTTTCGCTCTTCAGCGATAGTTTCCCCGCAAGAATTAGCAGCATTGGTTCCTGTCATTGGTTTTGATTCTGTTAGTTCCAAGGGTTGTAACGTGAAGACTACACACATTCGGTTTTCAACCGAGACTCCCACCGAAGTCGCGTTCTCCGAACCTGTCCACTTATTTGCCGAGGTTATTTTCACAACGACACCCAGAGTTTTATATTTTTCTTGTGCCCCAGGCATTGTTTGCCCGCCTCCGGAGAAACGATGTACGACCCAAGCGGAAGCAAAGGCATCAATCGAAGAAATGATTGAAAAACGCTGGAAGCCTCACGCCGGTTTAGAAGTGAAGTATTACCGCCGAGGAATCGTTCCCAATCCTGGTGTCACCGTCAGCAATTAATTCTTCTACCTAGACACCTCACCCTCATCTTGTTAAAACCACTTTAGAGGTGTCCCATGAAATATCTTGCGCTCTTAATTTTTCTTCTTCACTTCAATGTTTATAGCTCACCAACTTCCCCGACACCTGAAGAGTTTCAGAAACTTTTAAAACTCGATTACATCGCCTTCGATCAGACTTTGCCGAATGGTGGTTGGCGGGCCATTACCGATAATATTGAAGGTGCAAAAGTTATTGATGCTTATCACCTCCATAACTTGGAAAAACTGACAACGCAGCAATCGCGCATTCTCTATTGGCACGCTGGCCAACGTTATGCCAGCGGTGACCTAAATGATGTTGCCATTAATCGTTTTAACAAATCCTACGACCCCAATGAAAAAGCCAATGACCCTTTTAAATGGAATTCATATGTGAGAGGGACCATTGCCTTTCTCGAGCATGACATGAAAATGCTTGTGCAGGCGCGCGATGAATTGAGGCAAACTTCCTCCAATCCTAACCTAAGAATTCTTGAGGCCTTTATTCGCTGCTTTAATAAAACTTATAAAGAAGCTTATAGCAGTTCGTGCGTTTCATTTTACGGACCTTGAGCTAGCGACAGTGCGCAAAAATTTGTTTTAAAATAGAGAAATGATGAAACTTATTTTTCTATGGTCACTTGTCTTTGCCAATGAAGCACCTAACAGCGAAGACTCCCGCTGGGAAGAGTTTGAGCGATCACTTCCCACTTGTGCTCGGCTTGGCTCGAAGACCGATGAAAATGCCAGCGTGGCAGGGCTCCTCATCACACGAGGAGGCAATCTTTCAGACAGCGAAATCAGCAAAGCCGCGCTCGCGGCTCTTGAGGGTCAACCAAAGACGCCACCACAAATTTTTATTTTCTCGCGAGACAGTTCAACACTAATCCCCGATATACAAAAGAAAATCGACGCTTTGGATATTGATGAGGCCACCAAAAAAATATGGAGGTCAGCGCTGACAGTTGTGGTTTCTGACGGAGAACCGGCGGCCTGGAATCAAGATTACTTGCACACTAAAGTAGGTCCCGGCGACGGTCGTGCCAGACTCTACTACTTAGAAAAATACGATGCGACCAAAAGTGGAAGCTTTAATAGCAATAGTCAGTATAAACGATTTCTTTTGTCTTCAAGTCAGTTCAATAATTTTAATCGACACAATTTCCAAGAGATGGAGGCTTTGCAAGTAAACGATCTGCATGCGGGTCACTACGGCGGAAACCTTCTGTCTCTTCCTGACGGTAGCTGTGTGATCGGACTGTCACGCTTTAAAGATGACGCCACGGCTGTGTCTTTTGCCAAATCTATCTGTGGCAAAGACGCCCCCGTGCTCGTGGTAGACACTTCTTGGCTCAGTGTTTCTCACGTCGACGAAATTTTATCTTATATTTCAGATAAAGATGGAAATAAGTCACTTTGCACCACCCAGTTTCTGATGCCCTCACCTTCGGCAGCAAAAAAATTAATGCAAATGCACCCTAAACGAAAATTTTTAAGCGCTGAGGGTCTACCCGATGGTTTTCGGTCCAACATCGATCATATCTTTAATTCCATGCCTTTATTTAAAGAGGTCTGCCTTCGTAAATACAAAAAAATTTCTACCAAATGTCTTGATGTAACCAACGAAGATATTTTGCAGCTCTCTTCCCCTAGCGAATTAGATCTCAATGATAAAGCTGAAGAGAAGCTCAAAAAAGCCCAATCGGATTTTGTAAAATTCGTCGAAAAGAATAATAAATGCAGTCCAAAAGTGGTTGAAATACCGTCGCTCTTCACTGGCGGCATGATCGAGGGGCAATTAGCATTAGGCAAAACGCTGA
>CAYPZY010000383.1:0-3222 GCA_964415155.1 uncultured Bdellovibrionales bacterium | reverse complement strand
AAACTATCCAAAAAATAGCTTAAAAATAGTGTTGAAATTGGGGGAGCATTACATAAAATTTCAAAACCATAACGGTAACTCATTGTGGAAGAATATGCTTAGATGGACGAAAGATTAATTTTAGTAGGGCTTTTGCAGGTCAGAATGTCGGGATAAAACAAGTTGATGATAAGATCTGGTTGGTGAGTTTTATGAATTACGATTTGGGATACTTTGATGAAGAAGCCGCAAGGGTTGAACCGGGACAAAACCCTTTCGGTTCGAAAGTGTTACCTATGTCACCGGTATAATCTGTAACCTATGTGTCCGGTATGGACCCTTTTTTATTTGGTCGGCGCGACTGGATTTGAACCAGCGACCGCATGCACCCCAAGCATGTGCGCTACCAGGCTGCGCCACGCGCCGACTATGTGAGAATGAGATCCTAAGGGGCTTAACGATCGACATCAATTTAGTGTTGTAACCTTTTGAAATCAAGACCTAAAACAAGATCAGGCAGAGAAATTTGCAACATTGCGTCCCGGAAAAACAACCAGGCACCTTTTCAGAAAGTCGCTTTAGCTTTCCTGATCATTTCCAACAGGGCTTGGGCTTTGTTTTGGATTTTGCCGTAGTTTTTGATGGCGTTGCGAAGGGGTTTGTCCTTGCGGATTTCGGTTTTGGATTTGCGAATGGCCTCGCGAGCACCAGAGATGGAAAAGCGATCTTTGTAGAGAAGTTTGCGAATCAACAGAACCATTTCGACATCTTTGCGCGTGTACATGCGCTGGTTGTGGTTGGATTTTTTTGGTTTAAGAACGTCAAACTCACTTTCCCAATAACGAAGAACGTGTTGTTTGATGCCGGCAAGATCTGCCACTTCACCAATTTTGAAAGCCATTTTATCGGGAATGGCTTTTAGTTGTTCTAATAATTCTGGATCATCCAATATCTGGAAAGTCTTGCTGTTTTCTGACGTAAGATTTTCCTGATTGTGAATTTCCATGAACTAAAATCCTTACTTTACTTTATTCGTCGTCGGTGACTTTACTGACGTCTTCGCCATTGAGAATTGCTTTTAGAACTTGGCTTGGACGGAAAGTTAAAACGCGCCTTGCACTGATATTGATTTGGTCCCCGGTTTGCGGGTTACGGCCGACTCTTTGTTTTTTCTTGCGAACTAGGAAATTGCCGAAGCCAGAAATTTTAACGTTGTCGCCTTTTTGCAAAACAGTTTTTAGCGAAACGAAAACCAAGTCGACAAGTTCAGAGGCTTCTTTTTTTGAAAAGCCAATTTTCTGATAAACTTTTTCGACGAGATCAGCTTTGGTAATTGTCGAGTTGCCAGTTATATTGCGTGCGGGCATACCGTCCCCTTCCCCTCTAACCTATCAAGATGACTAATATAAAGGCTATCAACGTATCGCAAACTTTCAAGATCTTTATCTGACTGCGATCGAAAACTTCTGACTTACAGAGTCAATGATCTTCTTCTGCAAATCCAGTAGCGCTTCATCAGACAAAGTTGTTTCTGGGTCCTGCACTTTGTAGCGGAAGGCAATAGAGCGATGCCCGTCAGGAAGATTACCACCTTGGAAAACGTCAAAAACGCTTACTTCTTGAACGAGTTTACCACCCACTTTTTTGATTTCGCTTTGGATCTCACCTGATGTTAATTTAAGAGGCACAATAAAGGCGAGGTCGCGTTCCACCGCTGCAAATTTTGGCAGCTTGGAATATTTTGGAGTACGTGGCTGACCTTGGGTCAATCTATCTAAATTAAATTCAGCGAGCACGACTTCACTTCGCAGTTTTAGTTTGTCTTGAAGTTTTGGATGAAGAGTTCCAATAAAGCCAATGTCCTTTCCTTCAAAATTCAATACGGCACTTTGTCCAGGATGTAAAAAGTCGGGCGTGTCCTTGCAGTTCTGCCACTGCCAATTACGTCCACGTAACTGATGAATAAGAGATTCCATTGCACTTTTCATTTCGAAAACGACAGGGACAGAGTTCTTGTGCCACAAACCTTCGGTTTTTCCCCAAGCGATCATTGCAAGTCGGGCCTCTTGAGTGAAATGGTCCTTACCCGCAAACACATAGCCTACTTCATACAAACGCCCTGTGCTGTTGCCATGGCGATTGTTGAAGTCGAGATTCTTAATTAGACCTGGGGTAAGCGCTGTGCGCATGACGTTGACGTCTTCATTCAAAGGATTGAGGACTTTCACCGGCTCAGCGGTATTAAGACCAACGGCAGACAACTTTTTTTCACTACCTAAGATCTCTTTGGAAAAATCTGATTTAATAAAGGCGTAATTGATGGCCTGTTGAAAGCCCTGCCCTTTAAGTGCCTGGTGGACCACGTTTTCATTGTTATAGGTTTGGTGATGAGGGGTAGGTTGGAACTCCGAAACAGGAATGTGTTCGGGAATTTGTTCATAGCCAACGAGACGCGCGTACTCTTCAGCGAAATCAATTTCGTATTCGAGGTCACCACGATAACTTGGTGGCTTCAGCAAAAAGATTCCGTCGTATTGAACATTCACTTCACAACCTAGAGATTTCATTTTTTCAATGAACTCATCATCAGAAAATTTTATTCCTAGTTGCTGTTGAATAAAATCCGTGGCGACGCGGACCTCTTTGCGTGCAAGTGGTGCGGGGTAAACATCGTAAGGGTCCGAATAAATCTCGCCACCGGCGACTTCAGCGATCATTTCTGTGGCTCTGTTCATGGCCAGTAGAACGGCCTCTGGATCAACACCGCGAGAAAAGCGATAAGCGGAATCAGTTTCAATACCAAATTTTCTTGAAGCTCTGCGAACAGCTGCGGGTGCAAAGTAAGCTGACTCTAAGAAAATATTTTTTGTCTTTTCAGTGACTCCAGAGTTCAAACCGCCGATGACTCCGGCGAGTGCAACAGGGCGCTGACCATCACGAATTACTAGCTCTTCACCCGTTAAAGTAATCTCAGTTTTATCGAAGGTCGTAAACTTTTCGCCAGCTTTCGACGCGTCCACGAGGATTTGTTGAGCGGAAATCTGATCAGCATCAAAAGCATGAAGAGGTTGACCTAACTCCAACATCACGTAATTGGTGATGTCGACCACGTTGTTAATAGAATTAAGCCCTAGTGACTCAACTCGCTTTTTCAACCAATCGGGACTCGCCGCAATTTTAACTCCGGCTAAGTAGCGGCCCGTATAACGAGGGCATTTTTGTTTGTCGTTAACGACTAACTTG
>CAYPZY010000382.1:0-3226 GCA_964415155.1 uncultured Bdellovibrionales bacterium | reverse complement strand
GGCGTCGTAGGGCTCAGTATTGCGAACTCTTTAAAGGCTAAGAACCCGCGTGCCAAAATCATCATTTTGGAAAAAGAAAGAGACTTAGGGTTTCACTCGAGCGGTCGTAATAGTGGTGTAGTCCACGCTGGATTCTATTATACCGCTAATAGTTTAAAGGCAAAATTTACGAGAGAGGGAAATCGTCGTCTTCACGCATTTTGTGAAGAAAGGAAATTGCCGATTAACAAATGTGGCAAGCTCGTTGTCACTCGTAATGAGAGCGAAGAGGCGACTCTAGATGAGCTTTTTAGGCGCGGCCAAAAAAACGATGTTCCCCTTGAGATAATTTCGGCAAAGGCGGCTGAAGTCATTGATCCGCGTGCGAAAACTTTTAAACGTGCGATTTGGTCGCCGACGACGGCATCCGTTAACCCAAAGCAAGTGCTTTCCGCTTTGGCTCGCGACCTAATTAAGGAAGGTGTCGATATAATCTTTGATACTGCCTACGTTGGTTACCGGAATAAAACGGTGCAAACCACTAGGGAAAAATACCAGGCAGGATACATTGTAAACGCCGCGGGACTCTATGCTGATCGTGTCGCCCGCGATTTTGGTTTTTCGCAAGATTACCGCATCCTGCCTTTCAAGGGCTTGTACGTTTACTCCAAGGAATCAGCGGGAGCTTTTAAAACGAATATCTATCCCGTTCCCAATCTGAACAACCCTTTTCTCGGTGTGCATTTCACGTTGACGGTCGATGGAAAAGTTAAAGTTGGTCCTACGGCAATTCCTGCTTTCTGGCGGGAACAGTATGATTTTACGAGCAATTTTAGTTTCTCCGAATTTTGCGAGATTATTTTTCGTGAGTTCGGCTTACTTTTTAGCGCAAATTTCGATTTTAAGGGCTTAGCTCTAGAAGAAATAAAGAAATATTCTAAAAAGCATCTCATTAAATTGGCAGCTGAACTGGTTAAGGAAATCGACCCGGCTTTTTATCAAGAATGGGGTAAGCCAGGCATCCGAGCTCAGCTTTATAATATTAAAACTAAAAAGCTCGAAATGGACTTTATTTTTGAGGGCGATAAGGAGTCATTTCATGTGCTCAATGCCGTTTCGCCAGCTTTTACGGCTTCTATGCCTTTTGCCGATTATCTCGTTGAAAAAATGACCGAGATTTAGATATATTGTTGAAACATGCAACAGCTTATAAAAAACGCAATCAAAGCAAGTATCGAAGTTCGTGAAACCTTTCTCGGTGAGGCCGCGAATTTAGCAGCCATCGAAAAAGCAGTACAAGTTATTAGCCAAGGATTTCGCAATGACGGCGCCCTTTACTTAGCCGGTAACGGCGGAAGTGCTGCTGACGCTCAACACTTAGCTGCAGAATTTGTTGGAAGATTTTATTATGATCGACCACCATTGCGAGCGGAGGCTCTTTCAACGAATACGAGCGATATTACTTGTATTGGTAATGACTATGGTTTTGAACATATCTTTTCACGAGCAGTACAAGGTAAAGGCCGTAAAGGTGACGTCCTGGTTGCGATTTCTACCTCGGGCAATTCACCTAATGTGGTGAATGCGGCGATTGCGGCCAGAGAGAAGGGAATGAGCATCATCTCTATGACAGGCGCTAGCGGTGGCAGGTTGTTGGAGTTGAGTGACGTGACTATTCGCGTGCCTTCAAAGGACATTCCGCGAATTCAGGAGTGTCATATTACTATAGGTCATATCATTTGCGAACTTGTGGAAGCGGATCTCTTTCCTAAAAAATAGAAATGCTATTTCGTTGGAACTCAAAAACAAAATTTCTCGTAGTTTCGTTAGTTATGTTAAATATTTTATATTTGGCCGTTGGCCACTATCTTAAAAAGGATATAGCAATAAAAGTACTGACAAATGATCAGCTGATCGCAGCTGTCAGTAACGATCACATTGAGTCTGTTTACTATCATGCCGATACCAAAGAATTGGGCGGAATAATTAAGAAGGAGTTTCGGCCGCAATATGAAGGTAATAAACGGTTTACGTTTACGGGCGATTTAGGTGTCGGTGTGTTTGAACAAATCATGAGTAAAAATCTCGGTGGTGGTACCGATATCGGCAGGGGAGCCGGCCTAGATAAAAACGTCGAATTTGATGCTTTAGCGCAGATTCGGCCTAGAACCGAATCGCAAAAAGTTTTTGTAAAAGATTCTTTTTTTCGTGTCGGAGAAAAGGCTGTTTTGCAATTAAAATTTATGGGGTTACCGGCGGGTCATCTTATATTTGAAACTTTAGGCACTGTTGATTTTCAAAATCGACTGGCCTATGAGCTTCGTATTTCTATTAAATCAGCTGAGGGTTTTAAATTTTACCGTATCAATGACACGATCACTACTTATATTGATGTCGAAACGCTTGAACTACGAGGGATGGCCATCGTTTACGACGAGTCTTCTCGCTACGGAAGTCTATTCATGTTGGTGAATGGGGATCAGGCACGATATTGGGAAAATGCAGTTGAGAAAAACGGGAAAAGACGGAAAGCAGATTACCAGCAAAGTATCAATCGCGGAGCCCAGATGCCCATCATGGCGCTGTCTAAGATACGGCAAATTGCTAAGGGATCGTCTAGTAACTCCACTTTCACGGTAACCGATCGTGATAACATAGTGGATATTGCTCTTAAGGGAATTCGCGACGAAGTTATAGATCTTTCAATAGGGAAAAAGACCGCAACCTTATACGAACTTACTGCGACTAAAAGAGATTCACAGACTGAACCGATGAAGGTTCAAATGTGGCTTTTGCCAGAACATAGAAACCAAATTGGCAAAGTGGAAGCCACCTTAAAGCTTGGTAAGGTTGCCGCTGAACTTAAAGAGCTGAATTGACCTCAGCATCTCATAGATTAAAATGAGCGAACTCCAGAGAACCAGTGGGTAGGTGGGATACAGGTAGGTACTAGCCATGGTGGTATCCACAGCACCTATGAATGTGATGGCCAATATTCTTAAAGCGACGTAAGTCGTCGAAACTAATAAGAGCACCTTGCTTGAAAAATGCATTTTTAAACGTCTCACTACTATGATAAGTAGGGAGAACAGTCCAAAACCAATTACTGTCGGCGTAACCGCGGCATAAATATCGCCAATTTTTTTTCGTAAACTTAATTTTTCAAGCGTTTTTTCAAGACTTGCGGGTAGCTCGCCTTTAACTAGCTTTTTGTCTTTCAGTAGAAAAACTTTTTGCTGAGTCATCT
>CAYPZY010000381.1:0-3230 GCA_964415155.1 uncultured Bdellovibrionales bacterium | reverse complement strand
CAATTTGAACAAACCAATGGAAACGATGTACTCCACGCGCCTAAAGATCATATTTTGGCGATCACCAAACATCTTCGCACTTCTGGCCGTTTTGATTTTTTGTTAGATGTCTGCGGTGTTGATTATCCGAGCCGCGCCAAACGTTTTGATGTTGTTTACCATTTTCTTTCTTCTAAAACGGCGGCCCGCTTGCGGGTGAAATGCCAGGTTGGCGAGGGTGAAACGATTGATTCAGTCACGCCGGTATGGAAGTGCGCGAATTGGTTTGAGCGTGAAGCCTATGACATGTTTGGTTTGATTTTTAAAGGTCACCCAAACTTAACTCGTTTACTTTGCCACCAACAGTTTCAGGGGCATCCTCTTAGGAAAGATTACGATCCCAATCATCAACAACATTGCAATACCGCTCAGCCAGTCCACTTTATGGACGGTACTAGCGACAGAGATTTAGGCGAAGGCTTAATTTCTTTGAATATCGGTCCTTCACATCCAGCAACTCACGGTACGTTGCGAGTGATGGCGGCTCTCGATGGCGAAAAAATTGTCAAGGCTAACGTCGAGTTGGGTTTTCTTCATAAAAAAAAAAAAAAAATGGCGGAGACTCATCCCTACAATCAGGTTATCCCTTACACTGATCGTTTAAATTATTGCTCGGCTCCGATTAACAACGTGGCTTATTGTCGAACGGTCGAGAAACTTTTAGGAATAGAAATTCCTCCGAAAGCACAAGCGATTCGCGTCGTTTTGATGGAGCTTTCGCGTGTCATTGATCACATTGTTTGTATCGGTGCTAATGCGGTTGACTTAGGCGCATTGACAACCTTTTTTCATTTATTCACTTATCGTGAAATGGTTTACACACTTTTTGAAAAGCTTTGTGGCGCCAGACTCACTGTTTCGCTGACTCGAGTCGGCGGCATGTCGAATGATCCTCCACAAGGCTGGTTCGATGATGTTTTGGACACTTGTAAGAAAATTCGTAAAGGTGTTGATGAGCTCGACACTCTTTTGACGGGAAATAAAATTTGGATTCAACGCACTCAAGGTGTCGGTAAAATTTCGGCGGAAGATGCTATCGACTGGGGTATCACAGGTCCCATGTTGAGAGCCGCTGGCGTGAGTCTTGATTTGCGAAAATTTACTCCTTATTACGGCTATGAGACTTTGGATTTTGATGTGCCTATCGGTTCAAGCGGTGATGTTTACGATCGTTACCTTGTGCGCGTTGAAGAAATGCGCCAGTCACTACGTATTGTTGAGCAAGTAGCTAAAAATGTTCCCGGTGGCGATTACACTTCTCGTCATAAGAGCGTTGTCTTGCCTGAGAAAAAAGATGTTTACGGAAATATCGAAGGATTGATGAATCACTTCATGTTGGTGATGCATGGCTTGCGTCCGCCTGCAGGAGAGATTTATGAAGCTATGGAAGCTGCTAACGGTGAGCTTGGTTTTTATCTAGTCAGTGATGGCAGCGGCAATCCTTATAGGTTGAAAGTACGACCACCGTGTTTTGCCAATTACCAAAATTTTCCAGAGCAAATAACTGGTGGCTTGGTTTCTGACGTGGTTTCACTTCTTGGTAGTGTTAACATTATTGCCGGCGAGTTGGATCGTTAAGGGGGAATGAAAGATGTTTAAACTTTCCGACGAAGGATTAAAACTTGTTCAAAAAGAACTTACTCGTTACGAGAGCAAGCGCTCGGCGATTCTTCCTTGTCTTTATCTCGTCCAAAAGGAAAACAAGGGTTATGTGAGTAAAGAATCCGTGGAGTACTTGGCGAAGGTGATGGATATTCCTGAAACTTACATCAATGAAGTTTTAACTTTCTATACCATGTATAATAAAGAGCCGGTTGGAAAGCACCATGTACAGGTTTGCTGTAATATTTCGTGCGCGATGAATGGTGGACGTGAGCTTCTTGATCATTTACTGAAAGAATTTAAAGCCAAACCCGATGAGATGACCGGCGACGGTAATTTTACTTTTTCACGAGTGGAGTGCCTTGGTTCCTGCGGAACGGCTCCCATGATGCAAGTGAATGAAGACTATCACGAAAATCTCACTCATGAGCAAGCCGTGAGAATTTTAAAAAACTTAGCTAAGGGAAGTAACTAAGATGGAAGTGAAGCTTCTTACAGAACATTACGACAAAGACGAATTTCGGGGCATCAACGGTTACCAGAAGTACGGTGGCTATGAAGTTTTGAAAAAAGCTTTGAAAATGAAACCTGCAGATATCATTGCCGAAGTAAAAGCGTCAGGCTTAAGAGGTCGTGGCGGTGCGGGATTTCCGACAGGCGTGAAGTGGGGATTTCTTCCAAATAATGGTGAGCCCCGTTATTTACTTTGTAATGCCGACGAAGGAGAACCAGGAACTTTCAAAGATCGCTTGATGATGGAGAGAGCTCCGCACCAATTGATTGAAGGCATGATTATTTCTGCTTTCGCCATTCAATCACATAAATCTTATATCTATATTCGTGGTGAGTATTATTTCGCTCGTAAAATTCTTGATGAAGCGATTCGCGAAGCTTACGACGCTGGTCTTTTAGGAAAAAACATTCTCGGTAGTGGCTTCAACCATGACATGGATATTTACTCAGGCGCTGGCGCCTATATCTGTGGCGAAGAGACAGGAATGATCTCATCACTTGAAGGAAAAAAAGGTCAACCGAAACTAAAACCGCCTTTTCCAGCAATTCAAGGTTATTTAGGAAAACCGACAGTTGTAAATAACGTTGAGACTTTGGCGGCGGTTGTTCCCATTATCAAAGACGGCGCGCAAACCTATCGAAAAAACGGTACTGAGAAGTCAGCTGGTACGAAGCTGTTTTCCCTTAGCGGCAACATTGTGAAACCAGGCAATTATGAAGTGCCGCTGGGTTATAAGTTGATTGATTTGATCAATAATGAGGGTGGTGGGTTAAAACCGGGAAGAAAGTTGAAAGCTGTTATTCCAGGTGGATCTTCGGCCAAAATCATCACTCGTGAAGAAGCTGAACGAGCGACACTTGACTACGAATGCCTGGCCCAAATGGATACGATGCTTGGTTCTGGCGCGGTTATTGTTATTGATGACTCTAATTGTATGGTCGATCTTTTAAATGTGCTTATGCATTTCTATCATCATGAATCCTGTGGCCAGTGTACGCCTTGTCGCGAAGGCACAGGTTGGCTTGAGAAAATTGTTAGCGGCATTTTGTACGGCCGTGGAAAATTACAAGATATT
>CAYPZY010000380.1:0-3234 GCA_964415155.1 uncultured Bdellovibrionales bacterium | reverse complement strand
AAAAAATTGGTAATTGTGGAATCACCCACAAAAGCGAAAACTATTCGCAAGTTTTTGGGACGTGAATTTAGTGTTCAGTCCTGCATGGGCCATATTCGTGATTTACCTGAATCGGCAAAAGCCATTCCTGAAAAGTTTAAAAAAGAAAAGTGGGCGCACTTGGGCGTCAATGTCGATAAGGATTTTGATCCCATCTATTGCATTCCTAAGAAAAAAGAAAAGGTTGTTAGCGAACTTCGCTCTGCCTTAAAGGATGCTGATGAACTCATTCTAGCAACGGACGAAGACCGTGAAGGGGAGAGTATCAGTTGGCATTTATTAAATGTCTTAAAACCCAAGGTTCCTGTAAAACGCATTGTCTTTCATGAGATTACCAAAGAAGCAATTCAAAGAGCGTTGAAGGAACATCGTAATGTAGATGAGAACCTTGTGCGTGCCCAAGAGGCAAGGCGGATTCTTGATCGCTTAGTCGGCTACACTATCTCTCCTTTAATATGGAAAAAAATTGCTTATGGCTTGTCGGCTGGGCGCGTGCAGTCGGTAGCGGTAAGATTAATTGTTGAAAGAGAGCTCAATCGTCTGACCTTTAAAACCTCCAAGTACTCTTCCATCGAAGGAGAATGCAGCAAAGGTGATGTTGAGTTCACGGCGAAACTTTTAGAACATAAAGGCAAACGCGTTGTTATTGGTAAAGATTTCGATGGAAACACTGGTGAACTTCTTCCCGATAAAAGAAATAATCTGCATTTGGATGAGAAGAAGGCAGAGTCTTTAGTTTCCGACCTTAAAGACAAAGAATGGCTTGTTGATGATGTCGAAGAAAAGCCGGTTTCACGAAAGCCTGCACCTCCATTTATTACCTCAACTTTACAACAAGAAGCGAATCGCAAATTAGGATTAAGTGCGCGCGAAGCAATGAGTGTTGCACAGAACCTTTATGAAGAAGGGTTCATTACCTATATGCGTACGGACTCAACTTCTTTATCAGAGCAGGCCATTAAAGCTGCTCGCGACGGTATCCTCAAAAAGTATGGTAAAGAATATTTGCCATCACAACCGCGCATTTATTCTGGAAAAAAAGTTAAAGGCGCGCAAGAGGCCCACGAAGCAATTCGTCCCGCCGGTAGCGAGTTCATCGATCCTTCTGACACTGGCTTAAAAGGTGTTCATCTAAAACTTTATGAAATGATTTGGATGCGAACCGTAGGCAGCCAAATGGTGGATTCACGACAAAAACAAACGGCCGTAAAGTTTAAGGTTGGTGATGCATTATTTTCCACTAGCGGTATGACCATTGAGTTTCCAGGATTTTTACGGGCCTATGTTGAGAGTTCGGAAGAACATGAAGATGCTTTGAGTGAAAGGGAAGTACGTCTTCCGCAACTCAAAGTCGGTGAGAAGATTAAATGTCTAAAACTCCACGCGCTCTCTCACGAAACACGTCCCCCAGCAAGATTTTCAGAGGCGGGATTGGTTCAGACAATGGAAAGAGAAGGTATTGGCCGACCCAGTACTTATGCGGCGATCATCGGTACAATCATAGATCGCGGTTACGTGAAAAAACTAAACAACGCTTTAGCGCCAACTTTCACGGCATTAGTGGTTTCACGTCTTCTCAAAAATCACTTACCTAAATACGTCGATTTACAGTTTACTTCAGAAATGGAAAAGGCGTTGGATGACATCGCCGATGGCGACCTCGACAGCATCAAATATCTAAAAACGATTTACTTCGGTAAAGATGGCCTTAAATCACAAGTTGGTGCTCAAGAAAAATCTATTGATGCGGATGAGGCCCGCTCTATTGTTTTGCCGGGACTAAAGGGGTTAGATTTTCGCGTCGGTCGCTATGGCGCCGGCGTTTCTTTCAAAGTCACCTCCGGTCAGGTCGTCGGGCTTTTGGGGCCCAATGGTGCTGGTAAGACAACTAGCTTTTACATGGTTGTTGGCCTGGTAACCCCTGATTCGGGACAAATATTTTTAGGAGATAATGCGATCGGTGACATGCCGATGTTCCAACGTGCACGCGTAGGACTTAGTTATCTTCCTCAAGAAGCAAGTGTCTTTAGAAAAATGACCGTGCGAGAAAACATTTTAGTGGCTCTTGAAGCGCACGGAATTACTGGTTCCGCTCGCGAAGAAAAGCTGACTGCTCTACTTAAGGACTTTCATATCGAACATATAGTCGACAGCTACGGTTACGCTCTTTCAGGTGGTGAAAGACGACGTGTGGAAATCGCAAGAGCATTGGCTGGCAGTCCTAAATATTTATTATTGGATGAACCTTTTGCTGGTATCGATCCGATTGCCGTGGCGGATTTGCAGAATCTAATTCGTGGTCTGGCAAAACGTGATATCGGCGTTTTAATTACTGATCACAACGTGCGCGAAACCTTAGGAATCTGTGATTATTCCTACATATTAAAAGATGGAAAAATTCAGGTAGAAGGAACTCCTGATAAAATTACTTCCAATGAATTAGCTAGGCGATTTTACTTGGGTGAGAATTTTAGTTTATAGGTGAAATATGGCAAATAATTTGAAGCAGTCCTTAGATTTACGACAAACGTTACGAATGACGCCGCAGCTGCAGCAAGCGATCAAGCTTTTACAGCTTTCGCGAATGGAATTGGAAACGACAATTCGCAAGGAACTCGAAGAGAATCCTGTTCTCGAAGAAAATATCGAACTGGCTGGCGACGTACCCGAAGTTTCTGCGGAGAAGGACATTAAAGAAGAGGCGCCAATGGAGGCGCAAAACATCCAAGATCCTCGGCAAGATGAGT
This sequence comes from uncultured Bdellovibrionales bacterium, assembly GCA_964415155.1. GTDB lineage: Bacteria > Bdellovibrionota > Bdellovibrionia > Bdellovibrionales > SG-bin7 > CAYPZY01. The sequence goes on along the minus strand of CAYPZY010000380.1, from coordinate 448 downwards.
TCGAATGGGAAAACTACGTTGAGCAAAACTGGAAACCGCCGACGACAATGTCTTCTGGTAATGAAGAGATCATGAATTATGAAAACGTGATCACCACCAGCCAATCGCTCTATGATTATCTGGTTTGGCAATTGAGTCTTCACGGATTCAATGATGAAGAAAAAGTAATCGCTTCTGTATTAATTAGTTATGTCGATGAAGACGGTTACATCCATGTCCCGCTAGAGCAGATCGCCACAGAAGAGAATGTCTCTGTTCAAGAACTTGAGGAAATTCTTCCGTTCGTGCAAGAGTTTGATCCACCGGGAGTCGCCGCTCGTGATCTGAAAGAGTGTCTTCTTATTCAAGCTAAACACATTGGTGAAGATACGAACGATTTGGTAGCATTAATTAGTAACCACCTCAAAGATTTAGAAAAAAAGAACTACGAAGCAATCGCTAAAACGAT
>CAYPZY010000379.1:0-3246 GCA_964415155.1 uncultured Bdellovibrionales bacterium | reverse complement strand
TGCGATTGTGACGATATGGGGGGAACTCATGCACTGTGAAATTCGTTAGGGTCGCCACTGCCACCGTGGCAGCGACAATGACATTCAAATGCCACCGGCAGGAAATCCCGCCAATCAAAAAAGCTCCCTCAAAAAGGGAGCCATAAATTTTAGTTTAAAAATCCGTTAGCCGCTAAAAACATAAAGCTGCTAAAGATCGATAAGACGAGAAGTGAATAACTCCACTCCATAGAAATTGTTTTCATAAGGAAACCTTTCAAGTGCGATGAACCTCTCCAGAAGAGGCTCATCACAAAAAATTACTGTAATAACTTCAATGCAATCTGCTGAATATTGTTCGCCTGTTGCAATACCGAAACTCCTGAGTTCAACAAGATATTGTGTCTTGTTAGTTCTGCAGTTTCTGCTGCGATGTCGGAATCACGAATTCGCGAATTTGCTGCCGAGTAGTTCTCATCAGAGACCGCGATATTGGCGACTGTCGACTGAAGCCGATTTTGCATAGCTCCAAAATTTGCACGAATCGCATTTACTGAAACCAACGCGTTGTCTACTGCCGAGATGCTGGCTTGGGCTGCTTCCTTAGACGCGCAATTTTCCGCAATCATTCCCAATGCAGTAAGCGATGAGTTTGCGGCTGAAGCGTTAAATGATATTCTGTCTTTGAAAATATCATTGTACACTCCAATTTGAATGTCCATGATGCCACCAGTTCCATTTAACAGATCACGTCCGTTGAACTCAGTTACTTCGGCAATACGTTGAATCTCCGATTTGAGCTGTTGATATTCAACATCGATAAATTTACGTTCTGTATCACCTATCGTATCTGAAGATGCCTGAATCGCTAACTCGCGTAAACGAACCAGCATTGAAGACACCTCGTTAAGACCACCTTCCGCAACTTGTACTAATGAAATACCATCATTACCGTTACGTGAAGCTTGTCTTAGACCTCTGATTTTGGCTTTCAAGTTTTCACTGATCGCCAAACCTGCAGCGTCATCAGACGCCTGGTTAATTCGATAACCTGAACTGAGTCGAGCTAAAGCTCGTGCTTGTCCCAAGTTATTCGCTGTTAAATTTCTTTGGGCATTTAGCGAAGACACGTTGGTCGCTATCCTAAGTCCCATAATTATCCTCCTTGCATACCCAATCCTCCTTGATTGTTGCCATCCAATTGGCATTAGTAGTGCGTCGTGCACTACGATTAATAATTTAAGCCAGTGGAGATTTTTTAAAATGCTCCGCAATACTCATCGGTAAGATTGCAGTATCTCTCGAGTCCAGATTTTTTTTTAATTCACTAGGGCCTTAACAAAAAGGCGAGAAGGGTAGACCGAATGGTCTTTTCATTTAAAGTGGGGCTATTTTTCAATAGCCCCGGTTGCAGGAAACAAAAATCTACTTTATCAGCTACCTAACATTTTAGACTGACAATACACCTAACTGATCCGAGCATGGGTAAGTCTTCCTGACCCCCTTGAGCTAGAGATCGTGAACAGGTCAAACTCATGGATAGAAGTTACTCACTTCTTACCCTTGGAACGACCTATTCAAGAGTGTTAGTGCAGTGTTGGCAGACTGGTTAGCTTGCGCCAAGACGGATGTACCGGCCTGTAGCAAGATGTTGTTTTTCGTAAACTCAGCTGTCTCTTCAGCTACGTCCACATCACGAATTCGTGAGTTGGCTGCAGCCATATTTTCTAAACCTACGGCAATGTTACTAATTGTCGACTGTAACCGATTTTGAATCGCACCAAAATCCGCACGCATCGCTGACACGCTTACAATAGCTTGGTCGATGGCGCTAAGTGAATTTTGGGCTGAAGCTTTGTCGGCGACACTGGTGAGATTCACACCAAGAGCAGCGGAATTGGCGTCAGCTTTTGAAGCATCAAAAGACAGACGGTCAATATTCGGGTCGTTCCTCGTTCCTACTTGGAAGTCGAGAACCGATCCCGTACCGCTTAATAGCTGTGTGCCGTTAAACTCGGTACCGTCGGCGATACGATCAATCTCTGATATGAGCTGATCATACTCCACGTTAAGAAATTGTCTCTCAACCGGGCCAATAGTATCAGATGCGGCTTGTACTGCTAATTCGCGTAAGCGAATCATGATACCACTGATTTCATTCAGTGATCCCTCAGCGACTTGCACTAGCGAAACACCATCCTGTGCGTTTCGTTGGGCCTGTTTAAGACCTCTCACTTGTGCCTTTAAGTTTTCGCTGATTGCAAGACCTGCAGCATCGTCACCGGCTCGATTGATTCGAAAGCCCGAAGATAATTTCTCCAAGCTCTTATCTAAGCCTAACTTCGTTCCGCCCAAATTCCTTTGAGCATTGATCGAAGCGACGTTTGTATTAATTCGCAGTCCCATGTTTCCTCCTCCTTGAAGATCCATCAGTAGCAATCCGTGCTACTGGGAAGTACTTTGCGAAAGTACTTTTGGACTGATCTTTCTTACCAAACTGATCGGCGTCTCAGTCTGAGGCTTGAGCAAAAAAACGTTTCATTTTGAAATCTAGACTCCGGGTGAGGTGCCTGGTTATAAATCCGGGACGCAGCGTGTTTTGGAAATTGTTCTTTGGGCCGCTATTGAAGTATTTCAACGACTAGACTCGTTGCGTCCCGGATTTATAACCAGGCACCTCATACCGATAAGAGGGAATGCGAGTAGTGGGCATTTTGATTTTCTTTTTTGCGAGCTGGGTGAAGGCCGAGTGTTCTCCTGATCCGACAATGAAGGATTTTGAAAGCGAAAAGAAAATTAAAAATGTAACTTATCGTTATATTGGTTCGCCGAGCTCTGGTTGCAACCTCGAGTTGAAATATCAAAATCCTGAGACAGACGCGCAACGAACTATAGTTGTTTATTCCACCGGAAAGATTCTCTACACTGACAGTCGCCCCAGTGATGAGGCGTTGCCTCTTGCTAATAACCTTTCGTCAATAACCCAATCAGCCGTGCTTCCTATAGAAGGAGTAGCCAAAAATCCCGAAGTTCGAGTTTGGAAAACGCCAGAGGGTATTTCCCAAGGCGGCTTTACTGTTCTTTTGCCGAGTGGAGACAAAGTCGACATGAACGCAAGAACGGGTAATATCGACTGGGAGGGTGGTTATCAACTTCGTAAATCGCTAACTGTTTTAACGGAAAAAACACCGGAAGAAAGTTTAGTTGATAACAAAGATATATTAGACAAACTAAAAGGTATTTCCCGCGCGCTTGAAAGAGCCAAAG
>CAYPZY010000378.1:0-3249 GCA_964415155.1 uncultured Bdellovibrionales bacterium | reverse complement strand
AACATAGTTTTAATTTGGGGAGTGTAAGGCTCACCGAGAAATTTATCTCCTCACATCCCGTAAAAAGTGATGAGATGCGAGCCCTAAGCGACTTTATTAATACCGAACTGGAAAGAAAATCTTCTCTCAGGCAACAAATTGATATTAAGAAAATCGTGGCCGTTGCGGGCACCCCAACAACTATCGCTGACATGAAGCTTGGTGGTGGTTTTGTTCGCGAAAAAATTGAAAATTATTTTATGTCACAACAAGATTTTGCGGACTACCTATTGAGACTTTCTCAACTATCTTTAGAGGAGCGTCTCAGAATTCCCGGTATGTCAAAAGGGCGAGAAGATGTTATTGTCGCCGGCATGGCAATATTGGCGAATGTAGTTAGGTGGCTTGGCGGCCAGGGCTTTTATGTTTCAACGAAAGGTGTTCGCTATGGGTTGGCGATTGAACTGGCTTCTCGTTAGTTTTGCACTTCAATTTTTTGCATTTCCCCTCTTGGCTAAAGACGTGGTCTTTGCGAAGAAACACATTATGGTGGCGGGTAAAAAGCTCGTTGTCGAGGTTGCTGAAAGCAACGAGCAACATCAGCGCGGATTAATGGAAAGAAGATCGCTTGGTGACAACCAAGGAATGCTATTTGTTTTTTCCGATGAAAATTATCAAAATTTTTGGATGAAAAATACGTTCATTCCTCTTTCTATTGGTTTTTTTGATGCGCAAAGAAAGCTCGTCGACATTCAGGATATGGAGCCCGTGAAGAGCGTGCTCGAAATTCCTAAATCCTATCAGAGTAAACAGCTCGCGAAGTACGCTTTAGAAGTGCCGCAAGGTTGGTTTTTACGTAACAAAATAAAAATAAATAGCAGATTTGACTTCGTCGATAAGTCGAGTTCGTCGGATTCTAAAACAGTACCTAAGAATAAAAATTAGATTAATATTCTCTCTCGCAATTAATTCTAGATATAGGTCCAGCGCTATAATTTGAAATAGTTTTCATGTTATGCCGAATATGCTGTAATTGAATTAATAGGGGTAACATTCGCCCTTTGCGAGGAATTAATATGCTAAGAAATTTAATGCTCTTAATACTTGTGAGTAATTTACTGCATTTCGGTGTGGCTTGTACGTCAAGCTCTCCGAGTGATGAGCAGCCAGAGTCTGAGCAAGCCGCTAGCGAATCCGGTGATGGAGAAGCCGCTGCTGAAGGTGATGAAGTAGCTGATGAAGGTGGCGGAGACGGTGAAGAAGTCGCGGACAGTGAAGGCGACAGCGACAGCGAGGAAATGACCGCAGATCTTGACGAAGAAGGTGGCGAAAAAGCTGGCGGAGAAAAATCTGATGAAGAAATGGCCGACATTGGTGATGATCTCGATCAAGATATAGCAGCTGATGAAGCTCCAGCGGAAAAGCCGGCAGAAGCTCCATCTGATATTGCTGCGACAGATTCTCAGCCCACTGAGCCCGTCGAAGTTGCCGAAACGCCGGCACCTGCTCCTGTAGAAGATGTTTCTTCTAGTTCTTCCTCGACACCAGCCGGTATGGTGCCTGTAAAAAAAATCAAGGACGCTCCATGGCGTGCGGGAGGTCTTCTTGCGAACGCTGTTTACCTTGCTCGCCCCGGCGATACTGTTGCGAGTGTAAGTCAAAAGATTTATGGAGCTGATAAGTCGGATGACATTTATAAGATCAATCCGAATTTACATCGAGGCCTAAAAGCGGGCGACAAAGTTTATTATAATTCACCGAAGCGTCCCAGCGACGATTCAAAGCTTCTTACTTTCTATGACGATCAGGGAATTCCTGCATCAGTTTATGAATCCAAAGAAGGCGACAACATCCGTAAGGTTTCAAAAGATCTTTTGGGATTTGAAGAGGCTTGGAAAGAAGTCTACGCAACAAATGATGTTGAATCCAAATCTGATTTGCCTGCTGGCGTTCATTTGAAATACTGGACGGGTCATGAAAAGGTAGAGCCACCACCACCCGCACAAACAGTTGCTGAAGCTCCACCCCCACCGCCCCCGGCGCCAATGGAAATGGAACCACCACCACCGCCAGCACCACCTCCATCTAACGAAGGTTTGCCTGATGATTTAATTGCTGGAAATACAAATTCTTCAGAGGCGAACAAAATGGGTATGGGAACTGTGGAACCCCCACCGCCCCCACCGCCGCCTCCACCAAAAGCTCCGCCAATGATGAAACCTAAATCTGATTCCACATTGGCAGGTTTGATGGAAGATCCGAATAATCTAATGTTTATCGGTGGCGGCGCCCTGTTGGTGATTGGGCTTTTAGCGATATTAGCTGTTGCTAGAAAACGTCGTACCCGAATCGATTTTGGCCAAACACAAGTTTAGTGTTTAGGCCAAACGCTTAAAGATATTATCCAATACGTTTCGCTGACTATCCTTAGAGGTAGTCACGAAATACATTAAGTCATCGACAATTTGCACGTCTCTGTTGTTGGTCGGCATGAACTTAATGCCAACACCATTCGTGCTAGACCAAACTACTTGAGCGGCAACTTTTCTTTGGCGGCCACTAACTTGAAAGGTGATTACAAGTTTATCCTTGGAGGACAGACTGCCTTCAGTTTCAAGAAAGGCTCCTGTTAAACTAATGTTCTTTAAAACACCTTTGTTGCCCTGACGTGAATAACTTTTGCGGTATTCTACATCCACGAACAAACGGATTCTCGGCGCTGGTAGTGTCTCATGCTCTGTATTCATGCCAATCTCCTTTAAACTTACTAATTATTTATCGGCAGGACTGGAAAAAGGTTTAGGTTTCACTGGGACTTAAGTGGGAAATGAATCAAATTTAGAGAAAATAAATCGCAAGTGTTTCATTTTGATATAGAATATTGGTAAGTTAGGGGCTTAATAGGTTGACATTCATTAGGCCTTAAAGAATACTAGACGTAGGTCTTGCAGGTTTTCTTTAAATCTAATAACTAAAATAGAAAGCCCCCAAAGCGAACCGAATATTCAAACTTAAAAGGAATAATCCAGTAATTTTAATCACTTATCTACTAAAAATTTTCCTATAAATTTTTATCAAGGAGCAGGGATCCGTGGCAGAAAACGAAAACCCATCTGCGTCTACGAGCGAAAAAGTCGCAGAAACCAAAGAAGCCAAAGAAGAAAAATCAAATAATGATCATGGATCTGAAGAGCGCGAAGAGCGTGGTGACCGCAATCGCCACCGACTACGTCGCCCAGATGATCGCCTTCGTCGCCGACCTGGTCGACC
>CAYPZY010000377.1:0-3273 GCA_964415155.1 uncultured Bdellovibrionales bacterium | reverse complement strand
CGTGACGAGTACTAGTTCCTGAGACCACCAATGTGTACTCTGTAAGTGTGTTCAGCTTGCGAAGGTCAAAAATCTTTACTTGAAATCCCTTTTTATCGTCAAGTTTTTCAGCACAGAATTTGGCAAACTCTTGATAATCCGTAATCTTTTGCTTTAGTTGCGGGTAAATGTTGTTTTTACGAATGTACTCTTCGACGTCAAGCGGGATAAATCTGTCGACCCTCTGGCCGAGTTTAATTTTTTTACGAACATCACTCGCCGAAATATTTTTATCTTCTAGGCCAATAAATTGAATAGTCTTACCTGACACAAGATCAATCTTGTAAGGCGTAAAAGTCTTGATCAATTTTTGAAGATTTGGCGAACCATCTTCCACAATTGTTGGCCAATGACCACCGGGACGACTGGTGACTACCAAATGACAGATATTTAAAATTTCCGTGAAGAACTTCCATTTATCAAAATTTTCAAAAGCATCGATTCCCAATATTAAATAAAGTTCTGCTTTAGGATATGTTTCTGCATATTTTTTAACTGTGTCGATGGTATAGCTAACACCACCACGTTGAATCTCCTGATCATCAACCAAAATATTATTGGAGTAATCTTTAAGCGCCATGTTTACCATTTCAAGGCGCTGATCAGGGGTAACATCCACCATTTTATCGCGAAGCGGATTTTGACTGGTAGGAATGACAAAAACTTTATCTAGTCGCAATTTATCCTGAACCGTCAAAATACTATTAATGTGACCAAAGTGTATCGGGTTAAAGGATCCACCAAATAAGCCAATTTTTTTTAAAGATTTTTTAGCCAAGAACAATTTCTCCTAAAGCGTGGACAAGCTCGGGAATTCCCTTCCCTGTCACCGCGGAAATGGATAAGACCTGATCGCTGATTTTTCTAAATTTAGTCGCGTAGATCATGATTTCTTCAGCGTTAAGCAGATCAATCTTGTTAAGAACAACGACTTGTTTGCGGGATGCTAGAGGTTTGTAAAGTTCATCCTGCGCATGTTGTTCGTCATACATTTTTAATTCGTGTAGAATATCATTGTAATCTTGTTCAGGATCACGCCCGGAAAAGCCACTAATATCCACCAAGTGAACAAACGCTTTAGTGCGCTCAATGTGTTTCAAAAACTGCGTGCCCAAACCGACACCCTTGTGTGCTCCGGGAATTAACCCTGGCATATCAGCAATAACTAAACTGCGTCCTTCCCCTAGTTTCACCACTCCTAAATTAGGAACTAATGTGGTGAAGGGATAATCAGCGATCTTAGGTCTTGCCTCTGACAAACGAGAAATAAGTGTAGATTTACCCGCATTGGGGTAACCGACAATTCCGATGTCAGCTAAAAGCTTTAGCTCTAGAATCACGGCGCGAGTAACACCCTCTTCACCGGGCTGAGCTTTGTCAGGCGCTTGATTCACGCTGTTCGCAAAAAAAGTATTACCTTTTCCACCACGTCCACCGTTTAAAAAAACGGTCTCACCCGCATGCAGATCCAAAAGTATGTGACCATTTTCATCTTTAACGACAGTACCAGGGGGAACTTCTAAAATGAGATCGTTACCATGAGCCCCAGTGCAGTCTTGATTGCCACCAGGAGTGCCATTACCTGCTGCGAATTTGTTTTTGAATTTGAAATCCAGGAGAGAATGTTTGCGCGGATCGACGCGAAAGATAACGTTGCCACCGCGGCCACCGTCACCACCGTCTGGACCACCACGAGGAACATACTTTTCCCTACGAAAACTCACACAGCCAGAACCACCCTTGCCAGACGATAAAATTAAGGGTGCTTCATCAATAAACTTCATAGGGAAAAACTAAACAGCTTAAGCTGTTTTGGGATAAACGCTGACTTTGAATTTGTCGCGAGTAACGCGTTCAAATTTAACGAAACCATCCATACCAGCATAAAGAGTATGGTCACGGCCCATTTTTACATTATTGCCAACGTGGAAGGTTGTTCCTCTTTGTCTAACAATGATCGTTCCACATTTTACCGCTTCGCCACCAAAACGTTTAACGCCTAAGCGTTTACTCTGTGAATCCCGACCGTTCTTCGTACTACCTGCTGCCTTCTTCGATGCCATTCTTCAAACTCCTACTTTTTCTTAGCTGCTGATTTTTTTGCTGAAGATTTCTTTTTAGCTGAAGCTTTTTTCGCGCCAGTTTTTTTACCACTAGCTTTTTTCGCGACCTTTTTCGCCTTTGGAGCTGCTGCTTTTGCTTTCGCTGCTGATTTTCTTTCAGTGCGAGTTTTCTTTTGCTCCTGAGCTTTAGCCACGCGTTCTGCTTTTCTCTCAGCGGCTTTTTCTTTATCAAATATTACAGGTTCTTTGTCACTTTTTTCGCTACCACCTGGACCAGAAACTGCTGAGACAAAAAGCTCAGTATATTCTTGGCGATGACCGATCGTTTTACGATAGCCTTTACGTCTTTTTCTTTTAAGAGTTGTAATTTTAGCGCCGCGATCATGTCTTGTAACGACAACTGATACGCTCGCACCTTTGACTAGAGGCGATCCGATTGTGGGTGTGTCACCACCAACCATAAGAACTTGATCTAAATTGAATTTATCACCAAGGTTCTTCTCTAATTTGCCAACGCGAATAACGTCGCCAGCTTTAACTCGATATTGTTTCCCACCCGTTTGAACTACGGCGTACATCTTTCCTCCAATATTCCAATGAAGTAGCTAACCTATGTGCCATGCAGCAAAAGCTTTGTCAATGCTTATAAAGTGAACTTTCTTCGTCTGCACGAAAGAATTTTAACCGCCAAATACTTGAATTCTCATGAGCTTTGAGGACGGTGGGAGACCTTGAGTGGCTATTCTTTGATTTCCGCCCATTTTTCACCAATGATTTACCAAATATTTTACTTAAATTGTATCCAATTTGAATTGGTGCAAATGGAAGTTCGGTTCGACCTTAAACACGACGGAGCGTTTAGTTCTCATTTCGATGTCTTCAAGCATCTCTTGCTCTTCGGCATAGATCCAATCGGCGACCGCGGAATTACAGCTGACAATAAAATTCTTATCGCCACCCATGTGTAGCGATTCTCTCTCCAGCGCTCTAAAGATCTCATGAGCAACGGTGGATTTTCGTTTGATATAACCCTGTCCATCACAATACAGGCACGGCTCACAGAGTGTTTTTGTAAGACTTGGGCTAATGCGTTTGCGAGTCATTTCCACGAGACCCAGCTCCGACATTGAAACGACATTAGTTTTAGCACGATCTTTTTTAAGCTCTTCTT
>CAYPZY010000376.1:0-3291 GCA_964415155.1 uncultured Bdellovibrionales bacterium | reverse complement strand
CGGCATTGACTAAAGCTTCTGTGTAGCTTGGATATAGAGCAAATGAGATCAGATGACTCACGTCGTGTTCCATTGTAATAAGGGGAACTATGGGAGACAGATCCAGAGAAAGTGAAACGGGGAAATATCCTTGGCGCACCAAAGAAATGTAATCTTCGACCGAGAGCAGTCGCGAGGCGATAACTGTAGCTCCTGACGGTACCGGTTCACCTACTGCAACCGCTGTAGGTTCACCACTAACAAGGCGAAAGGGGATTCCAAATTTTAAGCAGTTGTTGGTAGAAATTAGCCCCTGTCTCTTATTGTCTTCACAAACTTGCTGATAGACATCGAAGATATTAAATAGGGTAGGAAATTTAATGTTGTTATCTTCTAGTCTTAAACCGGCCTTTTTCAAGAAACCAATATAAGGATCATTTAGGGCTTCGGCGCGACGATAGACCTCAAAATTATTTTGAATAAAACTGATTGCCCTCTGCATGAAGGTTGTATTGAGTTCATTCCAACATTTCGCGATGTCACCTTGATATTTTATTTCCATGTTTTACCTATTTGGGAAGGTGAAAAATCTTTCCTTGCAGACGCTCTCGCGTACTGTTGAAAAATCTGACGTCATAGGAGAAAGGAGCGGTCTTCTCTGAAACGATTCGAATCGCTTCACCTTCATAAATGGGAAGAATTTTATCCGTTTCAATGCAGATGCGATTGAAGGCCATTTCCCCAAGTCTAGAGAATACCGTCATAAAAATCCAATCCATATAAACAATAAATTCAGGGAGGCCGCGCTTATATCCAAAGCTTTGAGCGTAATCGTCTACGTGCATATTATTCTTCCATTCATTGCCATTCCATTGGTGGCGAAAGTAAACTTTGCGAGTTACGTCGTAGATAGGAGATTCGGGTAAATGGATTGCGGGTTTATCTTTTTCGACATAAAAGGGAGCGGTAATATCACTGGTAAGGAGAACTGTTTCTTTAGCTTTAAGTAATATCTGGCCATGTTCATTCTTTGTCGTCGTGATGGCTTCAATATAAGGAAGACCTCTTCGAATATATTTGTTGGAAATCTCAGTGCTGGCAATCAACAACTGATCAGCGAGGGCGCTGCCGAAAATTTCCCAACGACTATTTGTAACGGCAATGGCATTTAGTCGACCAAAATATTTAGATAGAGTTCTCGCCCAGCCCCATATCTCTGAGGGTAGCAAGAGATCGGTATGCATGTGCTCATGACCATTAAGTTGCGAATTTTCTAACAGTCTTAAAGTTTTAAGATGCGAATGCGGTTTAACAATATAGGAAAGCGGGCCATACTCCTGACCGACAATCACATTCTCATATTTTAATGGAATGTATTCGATAGGCATGCTCTCTTTTTTTAGGAGTTCTTCACTAGTGATAAAAGGAATCGCTTTTACGCGAGCAGTGTTGTTCATGTTACCTCCTTAAGGGATGTATTCTCAAAGAGCAATGGCTGTGCCACGAAGAAGCTGTGAAACTCTAGTTGTTCTCCCATTTAATAGTGAATCGCGAGCACGAACAATAATGGCGGTCACCTGTCAAAAGAGTGTACAGTTAAATTTTTAATTTCGAGAACACCGTCGCCGGATTGGCAGGTGGTGAGGACTAGTGAATTGGACCTGGGTGATATTTTTACTTTCGAAGTGGAAGTAGCAATTGAATCATCGCGTGTTCAAGAACGTGGGTCGTCTCAAAATAGGATTACGACTGCCAATAAAGTAATAAGAAAAATGATAAAAGACCGATAATATTAATGTATGGGGAAATTTAAATTCGGCAAACGGGGACGTAAAAAGACGCTTTTTATTTTCGTAGTGGTTCTTCTGGGACTACCTTATCTCAATTGCAATGGGCAGTTTAAAGCGGTCAGTCTGAGTAGTAACTCAGCCTCAAACAGCGGGATAGACAACTCTGCAAATAATAGTGATTCGACTCCCTCTGGAAATGGCAATAACAACCAACCTATGCCGGCACCTGAAACCTTAGGCCTCAAGGCTGATAACGTGATTTCAAGTCAGGGTCAGGATTTAGTTTTCGAAATTAAAATCGACGGGATTAAAAGTAAACCTGTAGCCGTTGATTACGCAACATTGAACGATACTGCAATTGCTGGGGCTGATTATGCCGAGACAAAGGGAACGGCAACGATAGCTGCAGGACAGACTTCACTGAAAGTCAATGTAAAAACCTTTTCCACAGTTCAGATTTCTCAAGCTCGCAATTTGAGTTTAAAAATAACTGCGAGTTTAGATTCCAAAACTGAGAACATCACAGCACAAGGAGTGATTAACCCAAATCCAGTTGCATTTATGGCTAAGCATATTTCGATAGGTGGATTTCATACCTGTGCAGTGACTGCCAAAAATACCGTTCAATGTGTCGGTAACAACGATGAGGGGCAGTTGGGAAACGGAACGAAAATCGGTTCTGCAACACCGGTCGATGTCGTTGGCCTGCAAGATGTTGAGAGTGTGGCGACATCAAACTATGGTAGTTGCGCGATTCTAAAGGACAAGACTGTTAAGTGTTGGGGGTTGGCGTATACGAGATCTCTAACACCTGTGGACACTGGCCTTAAAAATATCATCCAAGTTGGAGTATCCAATGGTGTTAATATCTTTGCCTTAACAGACGGAGGGCAAGTGATTTATACTGCTGCCGGGTTTTCGCCCACGACATTAAAACTTGGCAATACTGTTCTCGACAAAGATATTAAACAAATTTCGGTTAAGTCTTTCTCTTTTTGCGCTCTCAGCACGGCAGGATCTGTTATGTGTATGGGAGGGGCTTCTCAGCAGGTAGATATTGCCGTAAACGGGATTAAACAAATAGCCGTTGGTGTACAATCCGCCTGCGGCATTACCGCTCAAGACACCGTAAAATGTTGGGGACAAAACCTATTTGGCGAAGTCAGTGCAAATCGTCCCCCGCCAACAGGTGTTGAGTATGAACCCCCTACCGACAAACCAGGTCTCACCAATGTTAAAACTATCCTCGCAGGAGAATACCACTATTGTGCTCTAATCGCTGACGGCACGATGAAGTGCTGGGGCGCCAGTGGTCAATATACTCCCCTCGGGTACAATACCACTACAGGTTTCAATCCTACTCCTCTTGAACCGACTGGTTTAGGTAAAGTTCAGTCCATGATTATTGGATCCATCACATCTTGCGCCCTCATGCCAGATTTTAAATATAAATGCTGGGGCTTCCCTAGTATCGGCAATGCATTTCCTGATTCTTCGGTGCCGGTCGATGCGAAGCTCTTCT
>CAYPZY010000375.1:0-3295 GCA_964415155.1 uncultured Bdellovibrionales bacterium | reverse complement strand
GAATATGAATCCCTGCATCCAATGCTAAAACCGTCCTTCTTACGGACGCTGCCACTTAATAAATTGCAGGTGGTCGAGCCGATCAGCCATATGGCGAAGCAATGGGAAGCGTCCCTGGCCCAGTGATTTATCAACAATTAGGTAGCCCAGTTTAATCTCGAAACGAGACACCCGCACTTTTTCACTCGCCACCGACTAAAGTTGTAGCCGTATCATTCCGATAAAAGAAAAGATGAGGGAGTCGTCCATGAAACGCATGAAAATTGTAGGTCTCTTGCTTTTGCTGGCCATTATGGTTGTACCCTATTTTAACTGCAGCCAGGCTCCCACTGGTGGCCTTTTTGATCAGGCCGCCAATTGCTCTAATGATAATGGTAATGGCTGTAATGGCGATTTTAGCAAAGTTTATTTCTCAGGAACAATCCAACCTCCTCGGCTGGCCCTGAATGGATCATTTACTTTGACCGGTGCTTGCAGTGATGGTGGTTTTCCAAAGGCAATGGTGAGTTGGGAATTGAAAACAGCCAACTCGGCACTCGTGAACAGCGGCCAAGCGCAATGCAATAGTGGCCAATTTAATATTTTTGGAAATGTTCCGGTGAACTACGCGCAAGTTCCCAATCAATATCTGGTTTTGATTCTTCACGTTTATGATCAGGTTTCGTCAACAACTTTTGTCAACGGTGACCGGGCTCCAACCACAATGGTACCGGTAATTCCCGCCCAATAAAAAAAGGGATGGCAAATAATGCCACCCCTTGTAGGTTCTCCCTCTATCCAGAGACAAAACTTATTCGTTATCTGAGTATAATGGCTTAGAAGTATCAACGGCTTTATCGCGGCGCACTTCAGTTGGAACATCTGTCCAAGTAGCGCGGGGTTCGTCACCACCACAAGAAACTTGTTCAGCAGTTCTTACTTCAGCTTGAGCAACACCGGGCCAACCGCTAAGGAAGTAGTTACCATCCTCACGTTTCTCGAAAGAGAAAACAACTTGGCCTTTTTTGCCGTTTAACTCATGTGTTAAAAGAACGCCAACTTGATCACAAGAGCCGTCTTTACCAACACATTTTGTTTTTAGATTACCAGAAGCTTGGTTCTCACGAACTTCGCCTTTGATAGTCTCACACGTACCTTTTAGTACGATAGTAATATTAGCTGGTGAATCTTTAACACTAGGATCTAATGTCATTGAAGCACCACCAATTTGTGCAGCTAATTCTTTATTAGCCTGTGAGTTTTGATCGTACTCACCTTTAAAGCCTTCAACGGCTTTATTAACGATCATTGCAGGTCCATTATCACCAACCATAGATGGTGTTACAGATGGAGCTGATTGCTTAACTGGCTGATAACCACGGCCACCGCAACCAACTGCAGCTACTGCAAGAACTGCAATAGACAATAAATTAATAGATTTCATAAATACCCCTCTTTTCAAAAAGCCTTACTGGCTTAATTGTTGTACTTTTCCTATGAGCAACCTGTGGGCCAAATTTCAAGAAGGGGACTTTTTAAATTTATTTCTCGAAATAAGCAGTCAGCTAAAATATATCCGCAGTGACCGTCGTAAATTTTATCTTGGAAATTTTTACTTTAGAAAGCTCTACAGTTAAGGTAACAATTCTCGGTACGAACCAAATGCTTGGATGATATTTTGCCGCGAAAGGTTGAGCTTTTTATCATGAATGTCAGAGATAATTCCGCTGCGGTTAGAGATGGCGCGAATAAGAGAGGTAAGGAAAAAGCCATTATCCTTCAGGGATTTCCCATGAAGTAAAAAGTAGCCAAGCGCTGCCTGCAAATCTTCCTCACTGCCCTCGCGACCCGTTTGTGCTCTCCAAACTTGGGCGATCAAATTGCGAAAAACAGGAAAAGCACGTAAAAATTCGTTCGTATCGATTGTCTCATCATTGTTAAGATCGAACCGCACCATAATGACTTCAACAAATTGTAAAACACCAACGATAAAACGAGTTTGCCCAAGCCCTACTCCTCGCTCCTGCGGGCCGAGCCCTGATTCTACCAAATAATCGATATAAGCTGCCTTTACCGTGTCTGGCATTTTTTGATAGATTTCAACCGATCTTGGTAAGTGCGCAAGATACTGCGGATAGGTTTTGACGAGAAATTCTTTAAACTTTTCCTTTTCCACCAATGAAAAACCAAAAGTGTCTTTCTCTGATGACAAACAATTGGAAAAACATTCGGTTATTGCAGCGACTAGCATTTTTTTGGCGCTATAACCGGCTGAGCTCATCAACATCAATTCTTCGATCGCTTCCGGCATACTAAGATTGCCATCCCCGTCACTCACCAAGGTAAAATTGTCAGCCTCCTGGAAGGTGCGTTTACCACTATCAAAACTTTTCGGATCTAACATTCCCAAGTCCACACCCAGATCACGCACATCTCTATAGAACTGATCGAATCCACTAAGTGGCAGTTTCAATTCTCGGAGCGTCTCTCCCGAACCATAACCTCTGTAAATGAGTCGTAAAACAGAATGCATCCAATTTATATTGATTAGTGCCTCTTTATGGATACGATAACCGTTTGTTGGTCTTTTGAAAATCCAGTGCTTTTCAGTGTCAGTCACTTCCGACGTACGAATGTTTTCCAAAAGCAATTTGGAGTCCTGGAGTGCAGAGTCGCCTTCAGTCGTGAGAGCAAGCCAAGTCGTTGACGGCCTTTCTCTAGCGCTTTTTTCCAGCTTATTGATAACATCTCCTAATAACAAATTGTCTTTGCTAGCGAAGGTTTCACCGATAAATTTTTGCATGGCATGCCATCGCGCCACTTCCGCTTCCAGATAATTTATGGCATCGATCCCCAATCCGTCATTGTCAGCTTTTAAAATTTTAGTTCCCAGATTATCAATGATTGTAAAAATTGACGTCTCGCGAATATTCCCTGGAATTACCCAATCGTATTCTTTCAAGATAGCAATGATATTTTTAATTTCCTGCAGTTTTATTTTTTCGTGCGGATGACGTTTTATCGAATCCTTCAGGGCTTTAAAAAAAGCTTCACCTAAAAATTCGGCGGCTTGCAAACTTTCGTGCGACATAAAGCCTGTCGTCGAGATTACCTGTTCAAATAAAATGTAAACTGAGGCTAGATCTGCAATTCGCTCATAGATGAATGGCCAATCTCCGGCAAAAATCTGATCGCCTGGATAACCGATAAGCAGAGATTTCGTTGCTTTGATGAGTTTGTGACGGCCTTCCCAGATTTTTTGATTCTTTAAAATCTCTATATCAAAAAGCTTGCTTAATTCCGTCCAGAAAATCAT
>CAYPZY010000374.1:0-3305 GCA_964415155.1 uncultured Bdellovibrionales bacterium | reverse complement strand
CTTTGCCGATGGGCGCATCATTGGGAAGAATCATGATGCCTTCGCTCTCGGCGCTCAGACCAAGCTCGCGTTCAGAACACAACATCCCCATCGATTCCACATTGCGAATTTTTGAAATTTTAATTTCGAAGTTACCTGGAAGAATAGCGCCAGGTAAAGCCACAACGATCTTGTCTCCGGCCTTATGATTTTTAGCGCCACAAACAATCTGATGAACAACACCTTTGCCCGTCGAGACTTTACAGAGCGTTAGACGATCGGCATTGGGATGCTGACCCCGTTCCAAGATTTCACCCACGACAACTTTTTGAAATTGCTTAGCAGCATCTTCGATCATCTCCACTTCAAGCCCAGCCTGCGTCAGCAAACTTGCAAGTTTGTCAGTCTGAGAGAAGTAATCCCCGATAGCCACATACTCATTGAGCCATTTTAACGAATATTTCATATTAAAATTGTCCTAGAAAACGCAAATCGTGTTCAACAAGAAGTCTGATGTCGTCGATGCCATATTTAATCATGGCCATCCGTTCGATCCCAAAACCAAAAGCAAATCCCTGCCACTCTGGATAAGGAATATTACATTGGCGAAAGACTTCAGGATGAACTAGTCCACAGCCACCCATCTCCATCCAACCAGTATGTTTGCAGAGAGTACAACCTTTGCCACTACATTTCGAGCAAGTACAATCAAACTCTGCGGAAGGTTCTGTGAAAGGAAAAAATGAGGGACGCAGACGAACTTTTGTTTTACTACCAAAAAGTTCTCGCATGAAGTAAGCAATGGTGCCTTTAAGATCTGCCATCGAAACTTTGCGATCAATGAGTAGTCCTTCAATTTGATGAAATTGCGGTAAATGCGATTGATCACTATCGCAACGAAATACCGCACCTGGTGCGACAATGCGAATTGGCGGTTTTTCGTTTTCCATCGTGCGAATCTGCACAGGACTTGTGTGCGTGCGCAAAACATGGTTGACATCAATGTAAAAAGTATCCTGCATGTCACGCGCCGGGTGGTCTTTGGGAATGTTCAGCGCTTCAAAGTTATAGCGATCAGGCTCTATCAAGGGGCCAAGTCTGACACTAAACCCAAGGCGCGACAAAATATCTGTCACCTCTCGAATAATCGAGGTGACTGGATGAAATGAGCCCCTGCTAACGTTGGTGCCAGGCAAGGTGAGATCAACTTTCTCAGAAAAAAGTTTAGATTCGAGTTCTTTCTGCTTTAAGGCAATTTCCTTTTCCTGATAGGCCGACTCAAGTTGGGTCTTGGCCTCATTCATCCATTTGCCGATTTGAGGCCGCTGCTCTTTGGGTACGTCTCCCATTTCCTTGAGAAGCAAGGAAAGTAAACCGTTTTTCCCCAAATATTTGACTTTGCAGTCGTAAAGTTCTTTTATGGTGCCGGCCTGGTTAAAATCACTGATAGCCTGTTTTTGGATAGCTTGAATTTTGTCCTGGTACATGCGAAAAATATTGTATTATTTTGCTCCTTCTATCAATGAAAATGGTTACTGATGCGTAAAGTAAAATACCGCCGAGGAAAACACCGCTTACCACAAGAGGATTTTAGCTTTCAAGAGGCTGATGATCGCCTGTACGAAATCTTTCGCAATCATGGCCTTGCCGACTTTCCCCACGATAAACGCCATGTCCTCGTTAATTTTTACTTCCTTCTCATGAAGCACCAAAAACAATATAATCTAACCCGTTTGGTAAAATTACGGGATATTGCTATTAAACATTTCATCGATTGCCTGATGGTACCGCAATTGGCTGAACTTCGCTTTCCTCTTCTAGATATGGGAACGGGCCCCGGCTTTCCAGGAATTCCGCTTAAAATCATGTATCCCAATGATCGTATTATTTTGAACGAACCAGTTCAGAAAAAAGTGGAATTCTTAAAAATCGCTCGCGAAGAACTTCATTTGCAAAATCTGGACATCATTGCTCGCAAAGTCGATAAAGATTTTGTTTACCCTGTTCAAGGAGTCATCACTCGAGCCGTCGAAGATTTGTGCGAGAATCTGGACAGAGTCGCGGCTTTTTTGCCCGCCGGAGCCGAAGTTTATTTTATGAAGGGTCCAAATGTCGACGACGAGATTAAAAAGGCCGAAAAAACTCTCGGCGACATCTTTCAGTTAAAAAAAGATATTGCTTACCAGATTCATGAGACTCCCCATCAACGTAGGTTGGTCATTTTCAAAAAATTATGATTAAGACAACGCTCATCTCCAGCAAATCCAATAGTAACCTTAAGCGCTGGTTATCTCTCTTAGAGTCCCAAGGCATTAAAAAGCACAAACAGTTTCTCATTTTTGGAGAGAAAGCAGTCAACGAGACTCTAGAAAGCTTTCCTGATCAAGCCATCGAACTTATCACCGCCTCTAAACTACAGCTACCGCGAAAATCTTCGTTGCCAATTTTTGAGTGTGGTAAATCTCTCTTTAATGAGATCGATATCTTCCACACTAATTCGCCGATCCTAGTTGCTCGCACCTTTGAGATCCTACCGATGGATTTAAATACTCCAGCTAAAAAATTAGAAATTGTCTGTCCCTTTGGAGATCCCAGAAATCTCGGCTCACTCATTCGTTCGGCACACTCTTTTGGGATTTCTAAAATTATCCTCTTACAGGATGCGGCTAACCCTTTTTTGCCTCAGAGCGTGCGAGCTGCCAGCGGCAGTCTCTTTCATGTTAACTTTTTTAAAGGCCCTCGCCTAAAAGACCTCAGTGCGTTCACACAAACACCGCAGTTTTACGCCCTCGACTTTGGTGGAGCTAACATCAACAAATTCGTTTGGCCGCTAGATCTACGCCTAGTTTTAGGAGAGGAAGGCCCAGGACTTTCGGAAACAAAATTTTCAAATCTGATTACTATTCCCCTTAAGAAAACCGCTAATTCTTTGAATGCAGCCACAGCCGCCGCTATAGCGCTTTTCAGTTATCGTGCGCAACATGCGCTCCTAGACTAAAGTAAATTTTCTAGTGAAACTAGTTCGTCGAGTTTCACTTCCATTCCAGTCATAAATAAAGTTTAGCGTACAGATAAGTTTTCATTCCTTGCTTTAGTAATCCAAAGTCGAAATCATATAAGACATACTAAAATTTAAGTTCACTGGATGTGATCAAAAAACAAAAGGTAAAAGGAGTTACCCCATGAAGTTTTTCCTCCCACTATTAGCAATATTGATTTTCAACGCAAATGCCTTCACTCACGAAAGAAGTGCGGAATGCATTCCTAAAAACAATCTGTACATTCCTGTTGGTTTCGCACAAGCGGGCGTGACCGAAGAACAGTGG
>CAYPZY010000373.1:0-3312 GCA_964415155.1 uncultured Bdellovibrionales bacterium | reverse complement strand
GCGAAGGCTTGAATTTTTAACTAAGGCACCAGGAAGCAACCCGGCTTCACAAAGAACCTGAAAGCCATTACAAATGCCAAGCACAGGAACACCAAGCTTTGCGGCCTCGCCCACAGACTGCATAACTGGGCTACGTGCTGCCAGAGCGCCAGCTCTGAGATAATCACCGTGGCTAAAGCCACCTGGCACCAGCAATGCGGAATATTCTTTAGCATTAAAACGGTCAGTGTGAAAAAGCCAATCGCGTTCATGCCCCGACGTTTCCACGGCTTTCCAAGTGTCATAATCACAGTTGGTTCCCGGAAATCTTACTATGCCAAATTTTTTCATAAAACTTCTAACTGATAGCTTTCAATAAGTGGATTGCATAAAACGAAATCGGCCATCTCTTTGGCTTTTTTGAGAGCTTCATCTTTATTTGCCGTAGGCAAATCTAATTCAACGAAGCGACCAACCCGCACCTGCTCAATGGCTTTACCGTGTTGCTTAAAAATTTTTTCCACAGCACGCCCTTGCGTATCGAGAATTTCCTTTAGTGGCATGATCTTGACGCCGACTTTCATACTTTGCTTCCCCAAACATTAGTTAGACGATTAAGAACTTCTTCGTAACTTTCTTTCACTCTTCCCAAATCACGACGAAAACGGTCCTTGTCGAGTTTTTCGTCAGTCTTTTTATCCCACAACCGGCAACTATCAGGAGTAATTTCATCGCCCAAAAGCAAAGTTCCGCTCGTGTCAAAACCAAATTCCAATTTAAAGTCGACGAGGTTAATAGCGATGCCGTTCATAAGTTCAATAAGCGCATCATTCACTTTCAGACCTTCTTGACGAAGAAGCTGCAAATCTTTCTGATCTTTCACTGTGTTGAGCATCAATGCCTGATCATCATTGATAAAGGGGTCACCCAATTCGTCGTTTTTGAAAAAAAACTCAACAAGAGGCCGACGAAGCTTTTCACCTTCAGGCATATTAAATTTCTTTGCCAGTGATCCCGCGATGAAGTTGCGAACTACGACTTCGAGTGGAACCATCTGCATTTTTTTAACGATCATCTCGGTAGCTGATACATCGCTCACCCAATGATTCTTTATTCCGCGCTGATTTAAGAAACGAAAGATCAGGGAAGCGATCTTACAGTTGAATTCACCCTTGTGGGCGAACTCCCCTTTTTTTTGCGCGTTGAAGGCTGTTAACTGGTCTTTAAATTCCAAAAACAGAATGTCGTCATGGCCAATGATCTGAAAGACTCTTTTACCTTTGCCTTCGTAGAGGAGAGGACCTTTTTTAAAGCTATCTGGTTTAAAGTTCACTCGGCAAATCCTTTAAAACCTTGTTTAAAATTTTCTGAATAGACTTTTTGTGGGTTTCGCCGCTGAATATTTCATAGATCGCCTTTTTTGTTAAGCGATTTGTAATCTTTTTGTCGGTTAAGACTTTGTGTTTCAAGCTCTCACCTTTTTTAAGCTTGTGACTTACACCTTGAACCAGAGCGTAAGCCTGTTCTCGACTAAGCCCAGTCTGCACCAGAGCTAAGAGAAGATGCGAACTAAACAGTTGGCCCTGTGACAATTCCATGTTCTCTAGCATTCTGTCGCTGTCGACTTGCAGGTTTTCGATGACACCTGCCATACGATCCAAAGCGTAATCAGCAACAATAAAAGCATCAGGAAAGATAACTCGCTCAACCGAAGAATGACTAATATCGCGCTCGTGCCACAAAGCTACGTTCTCTAATGCCGCCAGTGCATAACCACGCAGCAGACGAGCAAGGCCAGTGATATTCTCACTGCTAATGGGATTTTTTTTATGAGGCATAGCACTTGAGCCTTTTTGGCCTTTATTAAAACCTTCGATGGCTTCACCAAGTTCCGTGCGCTGTAAATGTCTAAGCTCAACAGCCAAACGTTCAAGTCCACTTCCTAATAAGGCAAGACCTGTGAAGATCTCTGCGTGGCGATCGCGCGGAATGACTTGCGTTGCCACTGTCTCCTGTTTGAGCCCCAACTCTTCGGCAACACCCTCTTCAACTTCCATAGATTGACTGGAGTAGGTTCCAACGGCACCACTGAGTTTGAGAGTCGCCGCATTGGAAATCGCAGAACGCACACGAACCGCGTTACGATCAAGTTCCACTAAAAAGCCCGCGAGTTTAAAACCAAAACTTGTCGGCTCAGCATGCATTCCGTGAGTACGGCCCGCACATAAGGTGAGCTTATTTTTTTTCACCTTTTGTAAAAGTGCCCGACGCAAACGATTTAACGATTCAAATAGTACTTTCTCCGCAGACAGAAGTTGCAGACTTAATGCCGAATCCAATACATCAGAGCTAGTCATTCCGAAATGGATGTAAGCGCCAAATTTGCCGATACTCTCAGCTGCAGAACTTACAAAGGCAATGACGTCGTGTTTAGTGGTCTTTTCGATTTCGCTGATACGTTTAACATTGAACTTAGCACGTTGAATGGCATCAGCTGCTTCAGATGGAATGATTTTTAATTTGGCTTGGACCCTAGCAACGGCCTTTTCGACTTCCAGCATATGATTGAAACGGTTCTCGAGAGTCCAAATTTCGCCCATTTCACTTCGCGTGTAGCGTTCTATCATTGATTCTGCCTCACCTCAGATTTTTTTTGCGAAACAATTTCATCACGAATGGTTTCTTGAAAGCGGAACTGCCCGCCCCAATCGAGATTTTCCCAAAACTCGGGTCCGTCATAAAAAAGATTCTTCATTTTCACTCGCTTGAGCGCCAACAAATCATCCTCCGAAAAAACTGGAAACGGCGAAGGACCTAGCTCTGTATAATCATAATGATAATCTTGCGGTAGATTGGTCACGGTAATATCAGCACCAGGAAGACGGTCTTTTAAAAGCTGTACAATCTCCTCACCCAAACCTTGCAAATGGCCAGTTTGAAAGCGCTGCGCGGAAGGGATGCGCATCCAGACGTCAAAGTGATCTTTATTAACGGTACGTTGAACAAGAGCCATATTGCTATTGGTCCAGGGTAAATTTAAATTCTCAATCATCACAAATCTAAGTGGCAAAAGATTTAAAAAATAATCAACATAAAAATGATTTTTCAAGTGATATTTTTGGAATAGACTTAGATGCTATTGATACTGATAAATTTTTACAAGAATTAAAGAATAATCTTTTTAAAAGCAGCATTGTCTAAGGATATTGACTTGACTTTATATGACGTTGGTTTATAAATAAGTGGGTGTCAAAACAATCTTTATATTTATTGAGCAAGAAATTATATGATGCCAGAACAAAATGGAATTTACATTACAAAAAAACAGGCAAG
>CAYPZY010000372.1:0-3325 GCA_964415155.1 uncultured Bdellovibrionales bacterium | reverse complement strand
CTCACTTCGGCTTTACTTTTCGAGGTGCTGGGCGTATCGAAAGAAGCACCGTTGAAGTCGATATACATGATAAAAGAACCTTGCTCCGTCAGGTAAAATTTAAGACCAATGCGCCCACTTTGGTTGTTACCCACGAGTTCGATTTTTTCGATAGGAAGCAAATTTTCACCACAAGTCATTCTAAATAAACTTGCTGGAGTGTCTCGATTGTTATCGGCATCGGTGTTAGTAAGTTCACCATCCAAACAAATTTTGTGAGGGCCAAGAGGTAGATCAATTTTGACTGAGGTTTTTCCCATCACGATTTCAGCACTGTCGGCGAGAACCTTGGCACCTTTCGTATAAGTCGTGAAAAAGGTCTCAACCAGTGGATAGATATTTTTATAAAATGCGATGGTGTTTTGGATGTCTTTTTTGTCAAAATATAAAATGCGGGCGCTTGCCTCAAGTTGGCGGATCACAAAAGCAGAGCTGGCGTCATCAGAGGTCAAAGCAGCAATAACGCTCTGGCAGTCTTTGGAGTTTGCGCAATACAAATCCATTTTTTGACTGTTTTCACCACCCAAAGCTTTTAATTGAGTCGTTTGCGTTTTTTGCGAGGGCTTTTGACCTGCAAAATGCCATTCTTCGGAGGGATTATTTAACGAGACTTTAACTGCAATGGAGCTGTTTTCGCCCGACACATCGATTCGTTGAATACGTTTGGATAAGTTTTGATTAGACTTTGATTTAGTATCAACATTGTATTTGGCAGCGCTAAGCTGTCCATCGCTACCATCAGTAACTTGCGTAAAAGCACGATTTTGTCCCTCTTGAACACCGCCCGTAAATTCTTTTTTACTCAAGGCCTCTTCATTAACGGGTAGATCAATAGGGGCACATGCTAAAAATAGCAAAGCGACAGAAATAGTTAGGCTTTTAACAAACGTCATCGAGGCCCTCGGCGAGTTCTTTCTACAAGATAGAAGCCAAAGCTAAGTTATTGAAAGAACTAGCTGATTTGCTGATTTTTTTGTAAGTTTTAGCTACCTGTGACCAATTGTGCGGAATCGCTTGAGTTTTTACGGTGTTCTTGACTGGTAAGTTTTGGCCTAAGTAAAGTGAATCACATTCAAAAAAAGGTCGTAAGTGAAAGCAACAGCACTAAAATCAAAACACGAAGCTCTTGGCGCCAAAATGGTCGAATTTGCGGGTTGGAATATGCCAATCCAGTATGAAGGACTTACTATCGAACATAAAAATGTTCGAGAAAATGTGGGCGTGTTCGATGTCTCTCACATGGGTGAGATAATGGTCTCGGGTCCAAAAGCGTTGGAGACTTTGCAATGGACGACCACTAATGATGTCAGCAAATTGAAAGCAGGTGAGGCGCAATACTCTCTTTTTCCCAATGCAAAGGGCGGTATTGTCGATGATCTAATTGTTTATTGCCTGAAGCCCAATGAAAAGTATTTACTCTGTGTAAATGCGAGCAACACCGACAAAGATTTTGCCTTCTTAAAAGAAAATAATCGCGGTGCTGAGTTAGAAAACCAGAGCTCGCAGTGGGGGCAACTGGCTGTCCAAGGTCCCAAGGCGATGATGCTGATCAAAGATATTTTCGGTAAAGACTATGCGACTCTTCCATCATTTAATTTTTGTGAAATCAAGTTTGCGGGAAAAATCTGCTACATGGCGCGTACGGGCTACACTGGTGAGGACGGGGTTGAAATCTTTGTTCCTTGGCAAAGCACGGAAAGTCTCTGGCAGGAGATTCTTGATAAAGGTAAAACGTATTCTATAAAACCAATTGGCTTGGCTGCTCGTGATACTTTGCGGACTGAAATGAAATACTCGCTTTATGGGCACGAAATTGACGACGACTCCAACCCCTACGAGGCGGGACTTGGTTGGGTAGTGAAGCCTTCAGCCAAAGATTTTCTCGGTAAGAATCAGATCTTGTCTAAAAAAGAAGCCGGTCTAAAAAAGAAGCTTATTGGCTTTAAACTCATTGACCGCGGAATTCCAAGAGCTGGATATTCCTTGTTTTCTTTTGACAATAAGGAAATCGGCAAGGTAACAAGTGGAACAGTATCACCAATGTTAAATGAATCCATTGGCATTGGTTATGTCGCGACAGAATTAGCAAACGAGGGCAGCGAAATCTTTGTCGATATTCGCGGAAAAAAAGTAAAAGCAAAAGTGGTAAAAACCCCGTTTGTGAATGTGAAAAAAAATTAATTAAGGAGAGAGCTCATGGCCTTTCAAGTACCCGAAGAATATTACTACACCAAAGATCACGAGTGGGCCCAGGTCGATGAAAACATCGTGACTGTTGGAATCACTGATTATGCACAAGACGCTTTGGGTGAGATCGTTTACGTCGAACTTCCCGAAGAAGGTCAAAAAGTAACTCAGAATGAGCGCTTTGGTGTTGTCGAAAGTGTAAAAGCTGTGAGCGATTTGTTTGCGCCCGTCTCAGGAACCGTTATCGAAGTAAACAATTCCTTAGTTGATAACCCAAGCCCACTGAACGACGATTCCTACAACGATGGTTGGCTTATTCGCATCGAAATGGACACCGAAAAAGAGTTAGCCGCTCTCGTCCGCGCTCCCGAATATCGAAAAATGACTGGCGAAAAATGATTAAGGTGCCTGGTTGTTTTTCCGGGACGCAATGTGTTACCCTTCTGATTTTACTGTTTTGCCAACTTGGTTTCAGCAAACCAGTAGAGGGATTTTACGCTGGTACTTTTTTAGGCCTAGCGGATGCAAGTCTTGATGGTTACAGCTTTAAACTTTCCTACGGGGTAAGAGGCGGCGCCAAACTCGGTCCGCAATTTACCTCTGGCATTTTTTATCAGCAATACACCAACAAATATTCCGGAACTGAAATCACTCTAGCGCCTTTGGTTATTGAGATGGCCTACCACTTGGTGACCGCCGGTGATGGACCGTATCTTGGCTTAATGGCAGGTACCGTGCGAGCCACAAACGACAACGTGACGACTGGCTACACAATTAATGCTGAAAATGAATTCACCGTTGGTTGGATGGCGGGTTGGAATTTGCCTTTAGTCCCAGAACTTTCTTTAGGGACTGAACTTGGCTATTTGAGCCTTAGTAAACCTGAATCTTTTTATATTTTAAGTTTACTTGCCACAATTAATTATTGGTTTTAGAAGTTTTCTTTGGTAGATAAATCTCTTCGTGCCCGCGTGGTGAAATTGGCAGACACGCTAGACTTAGAATCTAGTGCCGTAAGGCGTGGGAGTTCAAGTCTCTCCGCGGGCACCAAATTTGGGTTCTTCTCTCTCTGAGGTGGGTAACGCCGAATCGGTAAATA
>CAYPZY010000371.1:0-3340 GCA_964415155.1 uncultured Bdellovibrionales bacterium | reverse complement strand
CATCCATGAGGATTCAGAGATAAAAATTTCGGCAGGTCACGCGTTTGCTTGCCTTCTTAATCATGGAAATGCGAAGTGTTTCGGAATCAATGCCTATGGTAGTGTGGGGAATGGTACTACAGCCAATCAATCTATTCCGAACCAAGTTTCTGGTATGGATTCAAATGTCACCGACATTTCTGCAGGTACGAATGTGGGGTGTGCAGTAAAAAGCGGAGCCGTTTATTGTTGGGGGTACATTATTTCAGGCGGAGCTTTTTCAAGTTCCGATCCTATAACCACGGCCCCTCGATTGATAGGTGGACTCGAAAGCGGTGTTACCCGAGTGACAACGAATGACTATACGGCCTGCGCAATCAAAGCGGGTGCGCTTTATTGTTGGGGTTACAATGCAGTCGGGCAGGCCGGCATTGGATCTACCTCTGGAACCGCCACGCCAACTTTGGTTGTCGGAATGGAAAATGGTGTAAGCAATGTTTCGATTTCCCATTGGAACGGAAGACACGCCTGCGCGATAAAAAATGGCGCGCTTTTTTGCTGGGGTGAAAATAATTACTTTCAACTTGGCGACGGAACTAACGCCAACCGAACTCAACCTCAACCTGTGGTCGCAATGGATGCCAATGTTACTGCTGTCAGCGTAGGAACGGATTTCACCTGTGCAATAAAAAACAAACAACTTTACTGTTGGGGTCGCAACGGCGACGGCCGACTTGGTGTCGGTGATTTCACTGATCGTGCTGGTCCTGCACGAGTATTGGCTTTCGATGGAAAAATTGTGGAAGACGTGGCAGCAGGCTCAAATCACACTTGTGCTCTTGTAGAAAAACAAGTTTATTGTTGGGGGCACAACGGAACGGGCGCAGTGGGTGATGGAACCACGACGAATGCCGCTACTCCCATTAAAGTTGTCGGAATGGAAGATGTTTCGCAGATCTCTTGCGGTGGCCAAGCGATCAATCCAGGATCTACCAGCTACGCGATCAAGGGAAATAAAATTTTTGCCTGGGGGTACAACGCTTACGGCCAATTTGGAAACGGCACCACCCAAAGTTCTTTGGCGCCGGTCGAATCCTTTTCGTTCTAGCTCTGTCGCAATAATATTTTTAATTGCGATTTTGCATCTGCCAGAACCTTTTCTTTATCCAAAATTTGATGTTCGCTATTTCTGACAATGACTTTTCCGTTGATGATCACATCATTGACGTCTCTGCCAAGGCACGAATAGACAAGTGCAGAGTAAGCGTCTTCTACCGTACTAACGCTAGGATGATTTCGGTTAACAATAACGACGTCTGCTAACTTACCCTCTTCGAGACTACCCAGTTCCTTTTCTTTTCCCAAAGCTTTGGCGCCACCGACTGTTGCTAAGTCAAAAGCTTCCCGCGCGGGTAAAGATTGTGGTCCAAATACCGGTTTTTGAATCAAGGCTGCAAGCCGCACTTCTAAAAAAGGATCCATTGAGTTATTGCACGCAGGCCCGTCGCTACCGATCGCCACATTCAGTCCCGATTCAAGGTAATCATGAATAGGTGCAACTCCACTCGCTAATTTCAGATTTGCCGACGGGCAATGCACGAGCGATGCTTTGGCTTTTACCATTTTTTGCACTTCACTGGGCTTCATATGGACGCCGTGAACGACAACGGTTTTTTTATTTAATAATTTTAAATGATCAAGATATTGGACGTTGTCCTTTTTTGTTCGCTTTTTGACAATAGCAATTTCTTCTTTGTTTTCAGAGGCGTGAATATGCACGATGAGATTCTCTTTTTTTTGCTTTTCCTGACAATATTTAAGAATTTCCTCCGAGCAACAAACCACAAAGCGTGGCGAGAGAACGTAATTTAACAGGTCATTTTTACCGTGATAGTGCTTAATGAGATTTTCGCAATCTGTAAGCGCTTTTCTTGTTTCCTTGTAAAGCGGACCCGACATGGACTTTATATCCATGAGAGTATTACCACCCCAATACCTTATTCCACTGGCTAAAGCCGCTTCAAAAACGTTTTCTGTATGGTTAACGGTTCCCATATCTAGAATGCTTGTGGTCCCTGAGAGCTGCATTTCCAAAAGGCCAATATTTGCAGAAGCCGTTATGGATTGCGAGGAATGGCGGCTTTCGAAGGGCCAAATCTTTTTCTCCAGCCATTTTAAAAGAGACATGTCATCGGCGAGCCCGCGAAATAAAACTTGGCAGAGATGGGTATGCGCCTGAATGAGACCCGGAATCACAAACTTTCCATCAGCATCAATGATTTGACTGAGGCCAGACTCTTGAATTTGATCTTTACTAATTTTTTTTATTTTTCCGTCTTCGATCAGCAAATGACCAACGAAAACGGCGCGCTTTTTGTTTTGGGTAACGATAGTACCGTTCTTAATTAAAATTTTCATTAAGTGGTGTAGAGGGTTTTAATAAAACTTTTAAGAAACTGACAAAACTGCTTTTCCACTTTTTTTGCGGTCGACGTGACTTCGTCATGTGAAAGTTTTTTATCAGAAAGCCCAGCTGCCAGATTAGTAATGCAACTTAAGGCGCAAACGCGAAGTCCCAAATGATTTGCGGCTATAGCTTCCGGAACTGTGCTCATACCAACAGCGCGACCTCCGATGACTTGCAAGTACTTTACCTCGGCGGGAGTTTCGTAAGTAGGACCGCTTACAGCGCAATAAACACCTTTATGGAACTTAAGGCCTGTGCCTTTTAACTCGGTTTCCATTAAGGGAATTAAACTTCGATCATAGGCCTCTGTGAGGTCAGGGAAGCGTGGACCTAAGCTTTTTAAATTTTCACCCATCAGCGGGTTTGTTCCCATCAAATTGATATGATCGGAGATGATCATAACATCCCCCGGATGCATCGCTAAATCCAAACTGCCGGCGGAATTAGTGATCATTAGAACCTCAATTCCCAAGAGGGCGAGCACTCGCGTGGGAAAAACCACTGCTTCCATGGGATGCCCTTCATAATAATGAATGCGTCCCTGTAGAGTCACCACCGGGATATCATTTAAGGTACCAATAACGAGGTAACCACTGTGACCCTCTACCGAAGTAGAATGAAAGTACGGGATTTCATTGAAGGGAATTTTAACATCTGTCTTTAATTCGTTTGCGAAGGCACCGAGACCAGAACCTAAGATGACACCAAATTTTGGCTTTATTTTAGTTTTTGAATGGATGAAGTTTACAGCTTCACCAATCTTTTGTGTCATCTCGTTCAACGCCCTAACCTCTGCTCTATTAAGCGCGGTTTCACCGCAACCTGTGGACCGATCTGCACGGCAGCCAAAAGAGATTTCTCCACTTCGGCAAACCGACCTTCATCTTTGCCATA
>CAYPZY010000370.1:0-3360 GCA_964415155.1 uncultured Bdellovibrionales bacterium | reverse complement strand
CATGAGTTCTTTGATGACGTCGACTACCCGCTTTTCATTTCGCAGGTGGGACGTATCTATGTTGGGCCCTTTGTTAGCCAAGACGGCGGCAAATCTTTTAAGCCGTTTGTACGCTGGGATCGTCTGATTCGCTCGCTCGATCTTGGCAATCACGTGCAACTATCACAACTTCGCGTCGGTAGCATTAAGGCTTTCGATGCCATTGGCAATTCGCTTAAGTTTGTTGTTTACCTGGGCGAACAACCTTTAACAGTAAGAACAGATGACCTCGGCCAAACCTGGAAAAAAATCGACTAAGACTTTTGCAGTCGCGCGAGCGTCGAAACCATTTGCTCATGCACGACCTTTTGCAACTCCGGCAGCGATTCCATAGTGAAGTGAGAAGGATCGATCGGCGGAAGGATGTGAACCTTCACCGTCGCGATGAGATGATTGGGATTTATTATGAGACTGTTTTTTCCCAAAACATCAGACACACCACACATCACAACTGGAACGAGCAAACATTTACTTTCGATGGCAAATACGAAGGGTCCCGTTTTAAACGCACCAATCTTCTCTGATTGCTGGCGAGTTCCTTCAGGTGCCAACATAACGTTATTATTCTTTGTTGTAACATCATTATAGACCGCACGATAACTCTCCAGAACCTTGCGCCGATTGGAGCGATCAATGGGAATGATATGCATCCTCTTCATCCCCATCGCCAAAAATGGGATTTTAAAAAGTTCGCGTTTGGCGCCAAACCGCAACCAGCGTTTCACAGCGACATAGGCCACTGGAATATCGAAGTGGGAAGTATGATTAAAAACATACAGAGCTCCCCCTGCCGGTAAATTTTCACGACCAGTCACCTCTATCGCAACACCGGCGACTAGCAAGATTAATTTCGACCAAGAGTAACCTACTAACAGTCGAAATTTTTCGGGAAGAATTCCACCGAACACAAGTAAAGATGTCGCCCAAAAAGCAGTATTTAAAGACGAGAAAAAAATAATGAAGGGATTTCGTACAAACGCAAAAATTCGAACAAGACTATTCATGAAGACCTAGCACCCTTTTTCTTGCCGCCTGTATCTGACGTTCTTTATATTTATTATGCGCAGTTGGTCCTGAAAGAGTTTTTAAATAAGTTGTGTGATCCATGATCTGAACCTCGAAGGGATAGTAGAAACTAATGACTTCATTATTTTTCTGCTGAATATTTATTCGGCGACGATTGATAAATTTAATCGCCCGATAATCACTACTAGAGAAAGCATTATACTTTTCACGATATTCAGCCCGATCCATACTCTGCGCCAGTTTTTGTGTCAGCAGCGCCTCAAGTTTCTCCATATCGTATTCTCGATGTTCTTTTTTAATTTCCGCCATAAGCTCAAAAAATAAATTTGTCGGATACAAAGTGTTTCTGGCTTGATCAGGAATATTGTTAGGATAACTAATGATTTTTTCATCTAATAAAAAACGTAGAATTTGGAATGAATCAAACACACCTTTGGTGACAAAGCGAATTCCAATTCGGTCCATGACGTAGGGAACGACATAATGGGGATTGGCCAAAAGTTTAATTACCGAACTCGTCGAAGTCTTAATAGGTTTAACATCGAAACGATGAAGTTTAATTGGCTGCGCTGGTCTGCCGAACGCCACACCAGAAACCCCAGGCACTTCGATGAGCGCACTTTTAAATGGTTTTAAAACCTGTGTTTGAATCTCATCGATAAAGCCAGCGCTTATATCATTACGCAGATGAACCAGAACATGCATAATGCGTAAGAGCGCGCAAGACCACCTTTGAAAATGATTTTTCATCTCCGGTTCGGTACTAGCATAAACCAAAAGGAAACCGACGTGGCCAAGTTGATTGGGGTCAGTTATTACTTCCGGAATTTTTTCTTCGTTAGACTTTAACAAAACATCACGCAACAAAGTTACCGCTTGGCGGTGAAAAGACCAAAGCTGTTCGCGATCTTTTTCACTATCCCAATCATAGCCGTACGATTTTAAGAATAAATTAGCTTCTTCAATATTTTTGATATTTAGACGTGGAATATCGATGACTGATTTGCCACCGACGACGCAGTCAAAAGTTTGCCAGTGAAAGTCGAGATTTTGCTGATCCATGAAGATAAGTATCATAGAAAAACCCTTCCATTTCAAGGAAGGATTTTTCGTTAATTACAGATAAAAAAGTCGCAAACTTGGATGGTGAAGTAACCAAGAGTTCCTGAGCGAGTGATTCCGTCCACTGAAATGAGATTTTGATAATTCAGATTTCCTTGAAAAACACCGCCGCTGACTGTCGCTCCAGAGATCGAGATCGATCCATAGCGACCGTCATTAAATATCATGTCGTAAGGTCCGCCGCCGGCTGGAGTCGCTCCTAAAATATTTACTGGTATCTCGGGAATAATCTTACCATTGCTGTCGTTTGTACCAGCCAAAGAGTCCCAAATCACAACGCGAATTCTTGCTGTGGAGTAATCGATGTTTTGCACGGTGTTGCCATTGATTACCGCTCTAACAGCACCTTGCATTTGCACGCTGGCATTTCCGCCAGTGCCAGTGATCAAACCCATGCGGGCTCTTGGCATTTGTGCAGATAAGAATCCATGTACCATATCTTGATAGCTGTCTGCGGTTAAATTCCGATTCACAACGACTCCCCAGTTACCACTGGAGTTAATATCTAAAAGCTCTACTGAGCCTCCTACTATATTAGTATAGATACTCTCTCCGCGTACTAAGCGCTCCGAAAATTCAATTCGGCGATCTGTCTTACTACAGGCCATGAGGAAGGTTGATAATATAAGTAAAGTAACTGCTAGATAGTTTTTCATAGGTTACTCCTTTGTTTTACTATATAGGCAAGCGCTATGCCTAGGGGCTTCGGGGTTGGATTCTCATATATTCGAAAGGAACTCGATTTTGGGTGTCAAATCTTTAGACACGACGATTTGGGAGAACAGGTGTCTAGGAAGATGACAGTGGGGTGTGGGGTTTGTTTGGGGCGTTGCGTGGGGTGGATGAGGTGGCGGCGACAGTGGCGTTGGTCGTTTCGCTGCCACGGTGGCAGTAGAGTTAGTGTGGGTTGGGCGTTCTGTTGTGTCACGGTATCGGTGGAGTTGGCGATTTCGTTGTATCACACTGAAAGTGGGTTGAGAGTTCCGTCGCTGCCGCGATGGCAGTAATTGGTTACAAGGTGGCAGTCGTCATCACGTCATTGCAGTCCTAAAGACACTTCCCACGAATTCCGCGATCGCGAAGACGCGAGTTCAACAATTCCGCGATCGCAAAACACCCGAGCTCCACCAACACCAACCCACAACGAAAAATTTCTAAGGATTTTTCGTGTGG
>CAYPZY010000369.1:0-3367 GCA_964415155.1 uncultured Bdellovibrionales bacterium | reverse complement strand
TTACAAATATCCCCTAATATTTAGGCAATTTCCTCACTTTTTTGAGATAGAACCGTTCCGAACGATCGATAGGTATTGTGGGAGCGAAAAATCATTGATTGAGACAAGTGTGCCAATGAAAGCGACGGGTACACTGACGCGGAAAATCTTTCGTGAGTGGGAACTCTTCCCACTCAACTGCTTGCGAAGTCCTACAACTGCACGTTCAATTGAATTTCAAAAACATGATCTCTGAACGAGCTACGCACCTTAACCAGTTTGCCCTGAGCGATATCAAGCAACTGATATTTGTCTAACTTCACAGTATGTGAATGCCAGGCAGCCTCAGTTGTTCTCAGAACCACGCCGTCGGCAGGAGGATTTCTTAAATCGGCAACAGGAATAACGATGTCATGAAAATGCCTGAACAGCAATCCTGTTCCTGACGTTACTGTGAAGCCTTCAACGGCCGATTCTACCAAACCAACAACAGCTTCAGCGCCCGCAACAAATGGGACTACAGCAACCGATAAAACCACCAAACCTGATTTTTTAAGAAAATCTCTTCTTTGCATACGTACCACCTCTTAAAGAAGTAGGTATAATACGTAGCCGCGAACTTAACCAGGTATGAGACTTCAATTTGAAAAACTGTAAGGTCACTGACAAAAAATGTTCTTAAGGGGCGACCGCCTGTTTGCGATAATGAAAATATAAATAAAGAGAACCAGAAAAAATCGCAAAAGAAATAAACTGGCTCGTCGAAATCATATCTTGCACAACAAAACCGCGAATTTTGTCGCCGCGATAAACTTCCACAATATAGCGGCCGATAGAATAAAGGAGCCCATACGTCGCAAACATCTGACCCGTGAATTTCCGTCGATGATAAAGGAATTCTAGTATTAGAAAAATAATGAAAGCATTGAGCGCATCGTACAGCTGAGCGGGATGTAAAGCGACGCCGATAGGAGCTATTGAATTGGGATCGCGAAAAACTACCGCTAAGGGAGAACTGGGATCGATGGGTTTGCCATAACAACAGCCTGCTGAAAAACAACCAAAACGTCCAAACATATGGGCGATTGCTAAGGATGGTGCGCACATATCAATAACTTTTAAAATAGGAAGTCGGTATTTACGAGCACGCAAGACATAGGCCACTAAGCCGCCTAAAAACCCACCGTAGAAAACAAGTCCACCTTCCCAAAATTTAAACATATCTAGGGGATGTTGCGAAAAATCATTCCAACGAGTCATGATATAAAGAAGGCGCCCGCCAATAAAGCCGCCAAGCAATCCCCAAAAAGCTACGTCTGAAATTTGCTCGGAATCAAGACCCGCCTTTTTAGCTTTCCGGCGCAGAAGATAGAGACCGACCAAAAATCCAAGGACGATCAAGAAACCGTAGGTGTGAATTTTTAAAAACTTCCACTCAAATAATATCGGATGCATCGCTATCCTCTTTTCGTTGCTAATATTCTACGAAGTATCACTGCAAAAGAAAATAAAATTACGCTTAAGATCAGAGAAATACTCATAATACCCATTGCGGGACCACGGTAATCAGCTCGAAAATATTCCATAATCACTCTTCCCAAGGAATGGCCAATAAGCCAAATGGAAAAGAGCTGACCAGGCTTTTTGAATTTATCGCTACCTTCGCCTCTTAAAAGAAGGACCAAAACCCCCATCTCAAAAAACGCAGCATAAAGCTGTGTCGGATGGAGAGGAACATTCGCCGGCGCTTCGACACCAGCGGGAAATTTTACGGCCCACGGCCATTCACAGACACGGCCATAGCAACAACCTGCAAAAAAACAGGCGACTCTGCCAATAACATATCCCGCACTCACCACCGGCGCAAAAAGATCAAACCATTTTAACCAATTCTGTCGCTCTCGACGTAAAACAAAAAGTGCCGCGGTGAAAGCACCAATGAAACCGCCAAAATAAACAAATCCGCCCTGCCAAAAGGCTAATATCAGTTGCGGGTGTTGCCAATAATACCTGGGATCTTCGTAGAGAACATGAAGCAGACGGGCTCCGATAAAACTCCCCAGCATAGCTGCGAAACAAACATCAAGCACTTGATTGCGATTAAAGTCTCTAAGTGCAGATCTCCGCACTAACCACAATATTCCTAAACAGTAAGCTAAACTTATTAAGAGATAATAAGTCGGGATAAAAATATCGCCCAATTTTATGAATGGGTACATTGCTCCTCATGTCTTGGCTGAGGTTTCTGCTTCTTTCTTTTTCTGAAGTACCATGAGCA
The DNA here is from genome assembly GCA_964415155.1 of uncultured Bdellovibrionales bacterium. GTDB lineage: Bacteria > Bdellovibrionota > Bdellovibrionia > Bdellovibrionales > SG-bin7 > CAYPZY01. The sequence continues at coordinate 1,110 of CAYPZY010000369.1, read as the reverse complement.
AAAGCAGAATACTAACACCACAGACAATAGATATATCGGCCACGTTAAACGCTGGCCAGCGATAACCCTGATAATGAAAATCGAGAAAATCGATTACGTAACGAAAACGTAGACGGTCGATGTAGTTTCCGATAGCACCACCGAACACACAGGAAAGTGCGAAAATTTGAATGCGATCTGAATTTTCGACGGTTTTTAAGATGAGCAAAATAATGATGAGAGCCGCTGGTGGCATCAATAGAAAAAATGTTTCACGAAATTCGGGGTGGCTCTTTGCTAAGAATCCAAAGGCAGCTCCGAGGTTACGCACGTAAGTAATATCAAAGAAACCCGGGATAACGGTAATCGATTCCCCCAGCTGATAAGAGGTATGAATGATCATTTTCGTCAGCTGATCAAGACTAATAATAAAACCACTGATGGTGGAAAGATAAAGAAACTTTCTCATTCCAAAGCCTTCAAGCATTTTGGGCAAACGTTGGGAAATTTGTGTGCGGCTGTCGTCAATTCGTCGTATACCCAACAACGTTGGCATTTTTCACCCTTTGATTTTTCAGTTTTAATGGAATAACTCCCTTTTTGCAGCTCTACTTTAGAAACGATAAAATATTCTTTCAAAGAGTCAATATAGGAATTCAAAACGTCGTAATGTTTTCCATCCGCTGCAACAGTAACCTTCGCTTCTAGACTGGCACCAATGACTTTATCTTTACGCAAATCCTCTAAAGCTTTTGAAACATCGGAACGCACTGCTAGAAGAACCTCGAAATCATCTATGAGTTTTTGACTAGACCACTCCTGCTTCACTTGTGGAAATTTTGTCAAAAAAATGCTCTCTGGCTTTTTATCCTCTGCCCAATTCACAATATGGTGAAGGGTTTCTTCCGAAAGAAACGAAGTTACTGGCGCCATCAAACCGATAAGAGTCGTGGTCAATTCATAAAGAACCGTTTGCGCCGACCGTCTCTCTGCGCCGGCCTTCTTCCAAGTGTAGAGGCGATCTTTGAGAATATCCAAATAAGTTGCTGAAAGATCAACAGTGAAAAACTGATTTAGCGAATGATAAACTTTATGGAATTCGTAGCTTTCATAGGCAGCCGTGCACTTTTC
>CAYPZY010000368.1:0-3375 GCA_964415155.1 uncultured Bdellovibrionales bacterium | reverse complement strand
CCATCAACGGTTGGTTTCTTTCGAGACCTCTGAATTTTACTTTGAGTGGTGGTGATGGCGAAAAGACAATTTATTTTTGGGCACAAACTGTCAAAGGCACTGGCAATGATACGCCAGCGACTGCGAAAATAATTCTCGATCGGCTTCCGCCGGTACTTACTTACAACCTTTCTCCTGCGTCACCTTCTTCGACAGGAAATATCACTCTCAGTGGAACTTGCTCGGATACCACCGGTATTCCCAATGACGGAATAAAAATCTGCGTGAAGTCGAGTGGGAACTGTACCTATCCAACTGACTATTTACTCGAAACAAATTGTAATGCCGGTCATTACAGTATGACCTCGGCGCTCGCTGAGGGGGTCTATGATATAAAGGTCAAGGCGATTGATGTTCATTCGAGAATTTCTGATTCTGTGGGAACAATTAATCAAAGTTTTATCATTGATATGACGGTCCCGACTCTTTCCTTTATTAGCCCTAGTAGTAACAGTGTGGCGGCTACCACAACTTATTCTTTTGCGTGGACTAGTGTCGAAGCAGGCGGGGCTGGCTTTCGTACCACCAACACTTACAAAGTTGAAAAATCTCAAACAGCGGGTTGTAGCGGAACCGCCATTGCTAGTGAATTTGTCACGGTGACCACTTACAACTACGCTGGCTTAAGCAATGGCCAAAGCTATTCCATTAAAGTGACTGCCTATGACAACGCTGAAAATGCCAGTGCGCCGGTTTGCTCGAGCACGATTTTGGTAAACACCTCAGCACCAAATTTGGAAATAAGAGATCAAACATCTTCCTCTAGCGCCTTTACCAACAACGTCACGACAGATATTGTCATAACTGGTGATGCGGGCTCGGTGAAATGGTGTCTTAGTGAAACACAATCCACGCAACCCGTAAATGGTTCAGCCGCCTGTAATGGAGGCGTAGGAATTGCGGGAAATAATTTTTGGTCTGTTGCTCGCCCTACCTCTTTTACGCTTTCAGGTGGGGAAGGAATTAAAACACTCTATCTCTGGGTCGCAGATGGAAGCGATACCGTCATACATAGTGCCTCTGCAAGTGTTTTTCTAGATACCACAAATCCAGTAGTCTCGATAAACTCAAACCCTGATGCGCAAACCAACTCAACAACAGCTACTTTCTCATTTTCTGCAACCGACACTGGAGGTAGCGGTATTTTACGTTATGAGTGCCAACGTGACGGTGGTGGATACACTACTTGCTTAAGTCCAAAAACATACACGGCTTTAGCTGCCGGGGCGCACACATTTAATGTGCGGGTAGTGGATCAAGCTGAAAATGTCTCGGGCGTGACTAGCAAAAATTGGACGATCGATCTTGTGGCGCCAAATATTGCCATAACATCAACGCAACCCGTTTTTAACAATTCTAACACTGCCACTTTTAGTGGAACTTGCGAGGATGGGTTGTCGGTGGTGGTGTCTGGTCCCGATAGTGCTACCACCTCCTGCTCAAGTAGTTCTTGGAGTTACACGACTGCAAATAGAACAAGTGATCTTTCGAGAATCTATACTTTTACGCAAACCGATGCGGCAGGCAACAGTGCCAGCGTTAACGGAACTTGGTATCGAGACACTATTGCTCCCGTATTTACCGATGGTGAGATGAAGGTTAATGACGGTGTGGTTTCGACAACGAGTAGTAATGTGCAAATTAGCTTACAGGCCAGCGATGGCGTTTCGAACATTACTCACTTTTGTTTGCGCTGGAATAATACCACGCAACCCACCTCAGGAGATTCTTGTTGGGTTGCAGTTAATAATCCTATTCCGGGACTAACTCCAGCTTTAAGTTTAAGTCTGGTGAATTTTCCATTTCAATTAGGATTTGGGCCAGGCACTTACACGGTTTACGCGTGGATAAAAGATGCGGCTGACAACATTTCAGTTTTATCTAATAGTGGCAGTGGTACTCCGTCTAAAGATAAAGATGATATTTTTTGGGATCGGGGAAATCCACCAGCAATTACTTCTTTTACGGTGACTAATGGTACTGCCGGAGCCAATGTTGGAACGACAACTTTTGCAGCCGGTGACACTGTTAACATCAATTGGACTGTCACAGACGCAGAGGGGCTTTTAACAAGTCCTGTGACACTTTCTTATTCGACGGATAATTCAAATTACACCACGATAGCCAGTGGTGCGACGGTAGGATCGGCTACTGGTAATCCTACGAGCTGGTCCTCAACGTATACTTCTTTTGTTGCACCGACAGCGAATTTTTTTCGCCTTAAAATAGAGGTGGCTGATCTTGCCGGCAATACTGCGACAGTTCTTAGTACCGGTCTTAACACTGGCAAGTGGACCATTTTCGCGGGTACGGAATCGAGTGGTAACGGTGGTCTCGCAACCGCAGCGGAAATTGGTCTCACGGACCTAAACTATGCGGTCCATGCGTTAGCGCAAACCACGAACGGCGATATTTTTATAGCGGCTGGAACCGAAATGAGAAAAATTTCTGCTTCCACCGGAATTATTAGCAAATATATTTCTTATGCCGCCGAAGCCAACGTGCCTGGTACTGTTGGAGTTGCGCCATTGCCAACTCTGCTAGGAAATATTCCTTGGGGTACGGTTTTGACAAAAGACAATCAGGATAATCTCTATACTGTTGGAATCATCTCAGGAGCACAAACAGGAAAAATCTATAAAATCAATTCTGTGAGCGGAGCTATTAGTGTTTATGCTGGTGGGGGAGCATCGAATGGCGAAAATATTGCCGCCACCTCTGCTGTGGTGATGGACTATTCTCGTCTAAGTATAAATCCAGCCAATAACGATATTTATTTTATGTCGACTTGTGACGTTAATAACCGCGCCAATTCAGGGGCTATCATTCGCAAGATCACGCAAAACTCCGATGGCAGTGCCGGTACGGTGACGACCATTGGTGGAAACTGCACGCGAGCAAATCCCACTAACGGTACCGTTGCTCTTACTTCTGCAATTGAAAATGCCTCGTACCCGACGCTACACTCGCTATTTTATTCATCTCCGACTGGTGCGGTGTACTACTCTTTTGATCAGCCCAGTGGAACTTACAAAATCGTTAATGGAAAGATCTACAAGATTTCGAATTATAGTGCCACTAGTTACGCCTTAAAAAGTGGATTCATTTATGCGAGCACTGACAATGGACCTACTTTGAAGATTGTGCCAACGGCCAACGAGGCCGCTGATGACACGGTTACAATTTACATCGCTCACGACTCGGCAGCGCCTTCGAACACTTGTAACGATGATGGTGTGCTTGTTAGTGCTGCCTGTGCCAGATCCTCGTCGATGTTTATGTTAGCAAATGGTAGTCTTGGTTTTGCCGATGGCCCTGGTCGTAACGCCTCTTCGT
>CAYPZY010000367.1:0-3384 GCA_964415155.1 uncultured Bdellovibrionales bacterium | reverse complement strand
CAACATTGGGGTCACATAGCTACGACGGAAACGTAGAAAAAATCTACGAAACTGCAGTTACTGAAGCAAGGGCGTGTATTGCAGAAGGCGTTGATGCCCTTATAGTGGAAAATTTTCGTGATGGTCCATTTTTTCCAGGTCAAGTTTCTACTGAGACAGTCGCTACACTTGCTGGAGTAACTCGGGAAATCGTACGATTATCTAATATTCCGGTCGGTGTTGCAGTATTGCGCAATGATGCAGAGGCTGCAATAGCAATCGCTGCTGCGACAAATGCAGCCTTCATACGGGTCAATGTTCATGTGGGTGCTGTATTAGCCGCACAAGGAGTGGTAGAGGGTAAGAGTTACAGTACCCTACGCATCCGTACAAACTTGAAATCGAACATAGCAATCTTCGCGGACGCCCGAGTCAAACACTCAAATCCTTGGATCTACCAAGACCTCGCAGATGAAGTGCGAGATTTATCCCCTTATGCCGATGCAGTGATCGTATCGGGTACTTTGACTGGCGTGGAGACAGATACTGCTGATCTGACCATCGCACGCCGCACTACCCAAAAACCAGTACTAATTGGAAGCGGACTAACGCCTGAGAATCTTCAGAAAGTTTTTTCAATAGCTGACGGCTTCATAGTTGGTAGCTATTTCAAAGTAGATGGTTTATCTATGAATCAAATTGAACCGAGGCGAATTCGTGCGTTCATGGAGGCCAGAAACAGTATGCGGGCAATGCTAGCATAGTCTAGTGCGGATCTCACCGCTGCCGCTAGTTTATGAACAACAAATTTATCGATAGTTCACTGTGAGTCAACATAGTTTTGATTTTGAGAGATTTGTTGAAATGCGTGCATCTGGCCGTCAGAATCTTATTTTGACGATGCGCGATATGACATCTAAAACCTCTTTAGGCAAATTGGATCTCCACATTTTTCCGGATGATGCGTTTCTTGAGCCACGTCTTTTTTCTTGGCATTTTTGCTCCTCTTCTCAGATCAAGGTAAACATTGCACAAATGCTCTTTAGCAATTTAAATGAGAGAGTATTGAAACCGATGCAAGTCAAAACTGACTCCACCGGCGCAATCATACTTGCTGGACACGGAACTCTATTTACGGATAGCCTAAATAAAGAACTTCAGCTGACTTACAACTCTAAAGGTATCACTTTGTCCGATTGTGGACGAAATATATCTTTCCAAGAAATCCCACGTTTTCTGATTCCGAGCACACGAATCGAATTGGTAGAGCGTACTGATCCAGTTATCGAGGAGTTTTTTAGAAAATATATTGACAAAAATTCCCCATTAACTCTTATCAAATCACCGTCTCAACACCTTACCCAAATTAAAGAAGCTCTCAGTCTCATCAAAGTATGTACCCCTAAGTTGCACAATGCTTTGATGACTAGCTTACGCTCCATCGTTCTTTTCCAAAACCCTGTTTTGAACTCATTTGCAGCTTTACAGCTACATGGAATGATCTTCCTGAATGTGTGTCGCCCAGCCACGACTGCATTTTTTTTAGATGGGTTAGTCCACCAAGGTGGACATGTGATCTTTTCAGAAGCAACGCTTAATCGTCAGGACTACTTTAAGGTACCCCCAGATACAAAAATGGAAACCATCAGTGGTCGAAAAGATTCGAGATCCGTTTATGAGGCAACGCACGGTCTTTACACTGAATATTCTCTAATAAAAGTAATGGATCGTGCGCGAAGGATGTTGGATCTTGCCCCTTCCAAAATTATCGAATTGCACGCCCGCACAGCCTTTATCCTTCAGCGCCTTAAGTGTGATCTACACCGATTTTCCCTCTATAAATCTGCCATTTTTTCTTCAAAAGGAATTGAACTGTTTGAATATTTTGAACAATTTTGTAATCACATCGAAAAAAAATGGCCATCGGCAATTACGTTTGATTTTGAAGATCAACCTGACGAGTTCGACTTTGATAAATTTCTTCGGAAAAACTCACAAATATAACTAATGTAATAGTTGACTTCTCTCTTTTTTGTTGGCTATGCATCACAATCTCTCCTTTAAAACGTCGAGAAACTAATGAATAATAAGAAAATTAATCCCTTACTTCTGGAGCGCGTATTTGCAGCAGACCAAAACTACGCGGGAACATTGATCTGCATTATTGGATTTGATGCTTCTGGCAAAACTACACAAATTTCCGCACTTGCCGATCGTTATCGAATAGCTGGACGCAATGTACTAGAGACGAGGCAGCCAACCGATTGGTATAGAAATGAAACTTCGGTCCAACATTTTCACGACGAAGGGGGCTCCAAAGAGCATGCACGTATTCTGTCACTATTTGCAGCCGCTGACAGACTTCGGCATGTGCAAGAAGTAATTATTCCAGCGCTACGTCGTGGAGAGGTGGTAATCTGTGACCGCTATGTCTACGCTACTTTTGGGGTGTTTATTCACCGAGGTGTTGACGCTGATTTTCTAGTGACTATTAATCAAGGTATTCCTAGGCCAAAACACGCTTTTTTTCTGGACGTACCGACCGCATTACTTCTAGAACGTTTGTATGCGCGTGACGGCAGCAACTTAAAATTCGAGGAACGTTCAGCTGATCGAATAGAGTCTATTACCTCCACTTACCGAGATATGGGAAATCACTTAATTCACATAGATGGTTCTATGTCAAAAGAGAAAGTAACTGAGGCTCTTTGGCAAAAAACATTGAATACATAGTGATGGTGTTATTAAAATAAAATGGATCAATGTGATTACGGTGAACACTTTTGTTCAGATCAAAACTTAATCTGATTTTCACTAAATTGACCTGTTTTCATTTGGTTTTGCTCTTCCTAGTTGATTACGATAAGAGTACTTTGACGCTGTCTAACTTTTCAAGAGACTTACAAAGGGGTAGGCGGGTCAACAGTCTAGGAGTTTGACAGTGGAAACCGCTCGGTATGGTCTTCTTTAACGCTAACACACAACTTGTCAGGGAAAAATAAAACAATAAGCAGTCTAACTCTGCAATCGGCACTGTTAAAGCAACTGAGATGCTGCAATGATATAAGAGGTACTTAAGTAACTCAACTACATAAACATAATGCCAATCTAATCTTTTGGAACGGTATCGTGCGCGCGTGAGAGGAGTGAGCTAGGACCAAGGCAAGGTTATCTGGATCTTTTTCTTATATAAAGGTCAGGGGAAGGGGTGGGTAAAAACTTCATTTACCCTCACCCGAGAGAAACCGACTGGTCCCTCATGCAGAGATTAAATCCCTATTCAAATCAAATTCATCAAATGAAAGTTGGGTCAATGTGCTCAGCTGAGCACATTGAATTAGACCCCACGCTAAACACAAAGCGCTTTTTATTTTCTCGCTCATTATTTACTTAAACAAATCCGCA
>CAYPZY010000366.1:0-3415 GCA_964415155.1 uncultured Bdellovibrionales bacterium | reverse complement strand
CTTGAGCGTAAAGACGATATGAGCCGCTCAGTCAGGGAAATGATGATTGAAAATGAGTAGCCTACCTCAGACACCCTATTATGCTGTTATTTTTACTTCTAAACGTGTTACAGAAGATAGTGGCTATAGTGACATGGCAAAAAAGATGGAAGCCCTTAGCAAAGAGCAAAATGGATTTCTGGGAATGCAATCTGCCCGTAATGCTGACGGGGTTGGAATTACGGTCTCATATTGGAGAAATCTAGAAGATATCACAAAATGGAAAGAACATGCTGAGCATATTCAAGCCCAGAAAAGTGGCAAGGCAGAATGGTATGCTGGATATGAGGTACGGATTTCCAAAGTAGAGCGGCAATATAGTTTGGGAAACTTGGAGAGCCTATGACTTTAAAGGATATTGAAGGAAAATTGAAGCGTGTTAGTGATGTGTATGCTGAAAAATTTGGTATTAAGCGATGACGATTGGTTTGTCTTAAAGATTCAAGAAGAGCTCGGCGAATTAACTCCTACCCACCTCAAGCTAACCCAAAGGGCGAGAATCGGCGAGTTATCTACTGGAGAACTCCAGAAAAATTTAGAAGACGAAATAGCTGATGTTATCGCAATGACAATTTTATTTGCAGAGTACAAAGCCATAGATGTGGAAACCGCTATAAAAAACAAATGGTTCAAGTATTTATGATGGAGCATTTATCTTTTAAAAAATTTGATTCGGAACTACATGAGAACTTGCTGGAGCAGTTGACTTCAATTTTACACTCTGCCTACAAGCCTCTTGCCGAAAAAGGCATGAGATACCTTGCTTCTCATCAGCCCACCTCAAAAACTCTTGAGCGGTTGTGCGAAGGAGAATCATATCTAATATTTTTGAAAGATGAGCTAATTGGCACTGTGACCCTTTATACTGAAAAACTTGATAGTACTTGTGAATATTATCGCAAGCAGGGTGTCTATTCATTCGGGCAGTTTGCAGTAGTACCATCCCTTCAAGGGAAGGGCATTGGCTCCAGAGCAATGGATTTTGTTGAAAATCGTGCAAAAGAAATAGGTGCAAAAGAATTGGCATTGGATACGTCTGAACACGCAGAACATTTGATTAAGATGTATCAAAAAAGAGGTTATAAAATTGTAGACCACACTCAATGGGATGTTACGAATTACCTCTCCGTAATCATGAGCAAAGACTTGAATAAAAAGGAAGAGGTTTTTCTTTTTAGACCAGCCAAGCCAGAGGAAATGGATACGATTTTTATGATGGGCTTTGATGTGTGGAGTGAAGGCACTACAGCCCAACAATACCTTAAAGAATGCCAATCATCCGAAAAGTACAAGCGTGGCAAATGGTTTGTGCTAGAAAACTCAAAAAACCAACCAGTGTGTTCACTCATTACTTATAGTTTTGATAATGAGAAAATTGGTATTGGTTCAATAGCTACTCAGCCAGATTTTCGTGGTAAAGGCTTGGCATCCCTGTTAGTCAAAAAATTCCTAGATTCTGCATCATCAAAGCAAATGATTTTTCTTTATTCAGACATCTCCCCAAAACTATACGAGCGACTTGGATTTAGAGCATTGCCCAAGCAACTACAGCAATATCAAACCTCAACGTGCCTGGTTTGGGGAAATGGGTTAAACATAATTGAGAGTAGAACTGATTTTCAACCTCCAAAGTATTTCTAACCCCATTTATTGGAGGCGCCGACTTCTAAAGGGGCTATTTCCGCCGGTTTGCCGAGCCCAGTGGGGCCACTATCGCCGAAAACACCTGGGCCACTTTATGATTTAAACACGAGACATCCTCGGAAATTAACTTATCATAGTTAAACCGATAGCGTCTCGCGGTTTTTTTATCCAGAGCGCAATTAAGCGTTCCGGATCTCATCAAGTAGTCGCCATTCATTTCACTTGGATCAACTGGCGTCCCTGAATCCAACGCTTGTTGGTAACTCCGCAGTGCTTCCATGGGATTGGCCATCAGGGATATATTTCTCCTGACTGGCTACACGTGTAAAGCCCCGAAGCCCCTTACACATTTTTAACCTTCAAGTCCTTATCAAACTCACGAACCGTAGCGGTTTTTTGTTCGCCCTTCCAATCATAGGTTTTGCCATTAAATTCAAAGCCCATTTTCTGCCAGAAGCCGGAGACATCATTGTCATTGGAAATACCGAGGCGAATCTTTTTACAGCCAAACGCCCGTAAGACGTAGTCCTCTGCAAACTCATAGCATTTTCGTCCGAGGCCACGAGAAAATAGGTCTTCAGGAATTAACAGTAATCCCAAATAACAGATTTCTTTTTCCGGATGGTGGGCGTGAACGTCGAGGATTCCAATAGGTTGATCGTTGAGTTTTATAATCAAACATTCTTTGAAATAGTCTTCGCCGTGTTTTTTAGGGCCATCCACAATGGCGTGTTTCGCCATTTGCAGAGTTGGCAGGCATCCATCAACCCTTTGAAAATAAGTGGGCGAGCGTTTGAAAATCTCCAAAACTTGAGCGGCGTCAGACTCGCTACAAACTTGAAATTCCAGATGTTCCTTTTTGTATTTTTCAGATTTTGCCGATTGTGGACCTGACACTGGAGTTTTAAGATCGTCCCAATACCAGCCTTTGCGACGACACTCTTTCTGTCGCAGATGATTCAGTGGATAGCTGATCTTTTGATCCGGAAATTCCTGAGTTTCTCCGATACAAAGATAAACGACTTCTTCATCCGTATCGTTTATCAGCGTGTGGGCAAGGCCCGTATTGGATGGAAATGCAGCGAAATATTCAGGTTCAATTATCTTTGTAAAGCCATCCAACCAAACAGTAGGTTGGCCTTTTAGTACATAAACAAATTCTTCTTCGTGCATATGTGCGTGAGGGAATGCTGTTCTGGTTCCAGGAGATAGGCAATCGTACCAAATCCCAAGACTTTTCAATCCAATACGGTCAGTGAGTCTGAATCCTTCGCCAAATGTTTCGTTGTCACCTGGATAGTGAAACGGTTTTCGCTTTCCCTGAACTTTACAATCAAGAATATATGGTGACAGTTCTTTTGCTCTATCCGAATCGGTTATCGGTCCAGGCAAACCTTTGTGTGGGCCTAGCGGATGAACGGGAGCATTCTCCCACCATATCGGGCAATCATTTTTAAGTTCAGGATTGATGGGAAAGGAACAGAGATTTTCTTTCTTTGTTTTATCTCCAGCGACGAGAAGATGAACGTCGGAATCCGTGTTGTTAATGACTGTGTGAGCGATTCCAGTTCCTGCAGGAAATCCCACCGCAAACTGCTCGTCGAGATCATGAATGTAGCCGTTGAGCCAAAGATTCGGCTTTCCTTTGAGAACAAAGACAAACTCTTCTTCAAGGCTTTCGGCATGAGGACTCGAAGTTCGGCATCCTGGAGGCAGAACAATGTGATGGACG
>CAYPZY010000365.1:0-3418 GCA_964415155.1 uncultured Bdellovibrionales bacterium | reverse complement strand
CCCGAGCAGACATTTCAGAAGGAATTTGTCGATGCAACAGTATCACAATTTCAAGTTTTTCAATCTGTAAGGACTGAATTTGGAGAGATGAAAAAAGAAAAACAAATTCATGCGGATACTATTCATGAAATCAGAAATTTTAATGCTCAAATTAAAGCGACCTGCGAGTCTCATAATTTTGAATCGGGAAATGTTACTGCGAAAAAAGCAGAAAATATTATTTTGAATAGCTTGTCCTTAAGCCAAATGATTACCAGTCGCCTGGAATATCAGGTTTATGTGGTTAATCCTTCGCAATCCATTAAAGAGAAAGTAAAATTTTATAAGAAGATAGATAAAGCAATGAAGTCGATAAAACCTGAAGCAGAATTAAAGCAAGTTCAAATTGAATCCATTGGGTCTTCTTTTTCTGAAATTGAAGCATTTTCATTTGTAGACCAAATTCCAGCAGTCATTCTTCAAAATGCGGTGAAGTACTCAATTCCTTGTTCAAAAGTTGCCGTTTCTGTTTCTGAAAGTTTTAACAATATTATTTTATCTGTAGAAAACGTAGGCCCTTATATTCATGAGGATGAACGGGAAAAGATATTTCAAAAAGGTTACAGAGGACGTGAAGTAAAAGGATTGGCTGAAGGTACAGGAACTGGATTGTGGTTTCTAAAGCGAGTTGCAGATATTCACAAAGCAACTATATCGCTTGTTGTTGGCAGTCCTCAGTTAATAGAAGGACGAAACATTTCTTCAGTTAAATTTGAAGTTCGAATGCCATTTGCAACAAGTTCGTAATTGCAAGCACTACACGTAGTCCTCAAAAATTGTAGTCGCCCTAAAAGCACTACAGAAAAATTCCCACAAGTTTCTTCAAGTGCCGTTATTTTGAATGATGTGCAAGGAAGTGAGATTTAGGTGGATGAACGCTGGCTGGAAGATTGTTTTGCGTATGTTGTTGATATGCCTTTAAATTCAAAAACCACCTTGCGGTGGTTCTCATTTCTCAGTTGGTTTTGAGAAAATTGGATGGGGTAGTATAGTTACCCCTATCCCGTTGTTATTACATAAGTCTTAAGTACCTAAGTTACCAAACGTTACCAAGGCTGTCTTGCTGATCTTAGAGGCAATGCTACCTCTTAAAATCTATAACCTTGCCGCCCATTTGGTTATCTTCTGGAAGAGACACCCCCAAAACATCTGTTGCGCCTTCAACATCTTTGCCACAAAGCCGTAAATAGCCTTGCGTGGTCTTTAAAGATGAGTGGCCAACTATCGCCATTACTTTTGACAGCGGGACGCCGTTATTCAACATCTGCGTAATAAACGTCGCCCTTAAATCATGAAAAGTAATTGGCGTAATACCGATTCCCTTACAAAAATCTTTTATGATCTGGCCCTGCTGACCTTGCTCCCACTCCCAAAGTCGGGGAAGAACAAATTCTGCCTCACCAGATTGAAGCTTAAATTCTTGTAAGAATTTTCGGCATTCCTTGGACAAAGGACAAACACGATTCTTTGCAGTCTTAGTTGGTCCCTCACCGTTGTAGCGAGTCCAAGCTTTAGAGATGTTGATGAACCCAGTTACAAAATCGACATCGGTCCATCGTAAACTGTAAAGCTCTCCTGACCTCATTCCAGTTAAGATCGCCAAAACCCAGTGCGGGTAAAATCGATGCTTTACTGCCTTTGCTTCCCTCAGAAGAATATCAATTTCATTTTTGTTCAAAACAAATTGATTTGCATCCGGGGTCTTAACTCGAATACCAACCGCGGGATTGCGGACCAAAAGCCCTTCCTCAATAGCGACATTGAAAACACGTTTAATAATTTTTATTAATCCGCGCTTGGTGTAGCTAGAGACACCCGTAATCCGTTCATAAATCATATTATGAACGTCGCTCGGGGCGATCTCATCAACATACCTCTCGTTCCAAACAGGATTCATCCATTTGTCGAGATTATGTTTATAGTTGAGGTAGGTGGAGTTTCTGTACTCATGCTTATAACGGGTTAAGAAATGCTCAACCCATTTCTGCCAAGTAATTCGCTTCTTATTTCCCTCTAAATCGCTACGAATCTCAAACTCGATTCGCTTTGCTTCGCGCTCAGAGGCGATACCACAGCGCCGAACTCCGACTTGTTTGCCAGTTGTATCTCTTACTTTTACAAATACTTCATACACGACTTTGCCGTTTAGAACGATTTTCTTAATTGCCATAGTTACTCCTTCGGTTGAAGAAGGCTGACAATTTCCGAAACTTGAAATCTCAAGTGACGCCCAAACTTTTGTGCGGGAATTGAACCCCGACAAACTTTTATTCTTAGAGCATTTTCTGAAATACCAAGAATATCAGCAGCAAGTCTTGTAGGTATTAACTCAGGTACTATTTTCTTTTCAAAGAGCAATTCAGTATTCTTATTGTAGTTTATAGCAGTCTTAGTGGAAGTTTCAAACGTTTCCGTTTTCTCCCTCTGCACCATATTTTTTTATTCCTTATATATTCCTTCCCTCCCGCCGCATAGTTTAACTCTGTCTCCGTGACCACTCTCTCTCACGAATGTGGGGAGGGAGTGGTCACGGAGCTTTAGAAGAGTCACTTTGCGGCGGGAGGGCGGAGTTAATTTATTAAAATCTCTAATCGTTTCACAAATGAAATCAGAGCAGACTAAGATAAAATCGATGGGGTGGGGGACCCCATCATAGGAAAGCTCTGGTCCCTGCGGAAATTGCGTTTTGTCGTTTTCAGATAACTTATCCACAATGGGATTGAAGTCGGTTTTTTTTCTGAGTTAAATATTTTCGAGAGGGGATCTTGATGAGTATTTATAACATCAGAAAAAAGAAAAAAATTATCCGTATAGTGTTTTATCCGATGCGCCTTTTCCACAATTTTATTTTTATAAAGTAGACGGATCGTTTCCCTTAGGCCTTCTGAGTCGCAAACATAAATCAGACCATCGATAAAAGATTTGTTAGCATATTTAGTCAATTTAGCAACCAAACGACGGTTTGATTTCCTACTGCGTTCGATCTCAACCGCAATAGAAACGCTTTCCGTTTGCTCCGTCTTCGGAAAGAAGAGTAGAAAGTCTGGACGTAACTCAAAATCATTTTTGCTGATCAACATCACTCTTTGTGCAACTACGTTGTTGCTGAAATTTGAATCTCGAATCACTTCCGCGTGTGGAAAAAGCCGGCTTAGATGGGAGATCCAGTATTCGCAGCATTCCGTATGAATCCAATTTTGATGACGAAAGTGCGGCTGTAATAAAAGGTCGGGATTGCAATTTAAAAATTTCGCGGTCTTAATGCGGTTCTCGCGGCCTTGTGAAATCTGATAGAACGTCTTGGTATCGCCCACCACTCGAGAGGCGATAAATCCCTTGCTCCGAAGTTTCTGAAGTGATTTTTTAATGCTTTTCTTTC
>CAYPZY010000364.1:0-3420 GCA_964415155.1 uncultured Bdellovibrionales bacterium | reverse complement strand
CAGGGCAGCTCGTAGGTGAGTCCTTTCACAATGATTTGAAAAAGTTTACTGTTAGATTTGGCTGCGTGTTTTGTCGCCTCGCCAAGAAGTACATGTGAAAGCGAAGTAGAAGCCATGAGTGCAGCAAAATCATTTGACATTTCGGTCAAACGGGTCGAGCTAAACCAAGTGTCAAAAGCGACTTGGCAAGTGGCAAGCCATTGGCTGTTTCGGAGGTGCGCGTTTTTTACAGCAAACCCTAAGCCGCAAGCTTTGATATGTTCGTCCATGATCGCTTCGTCAATTAGGCGTGAAGTTAGCATTCCCAATGCCATCGATAGCGGGAGCATCATTTTTTCTGCAAGCTTAGCTGATAACCTTCTTATCTTATAAGAGCTATGAGATTCCTCAAAACGTTTGCGAGCAACTTTGCCGCCAGGGGTGTTTTCAGTCAGTAGTTTACCATTAGCAAGAACTTGATTGGCTCCTTTAAATTGATGAGCCGCTACAGCATCTGCCATGCGATTTAAAAATGGAGCGCCTTGGAAGTGTACTAAAGCCGAGGCCGCAACGAAGCCGCCAAAGCCTGGGTATTTACGCCAGTCTTCCGCGGTTTTAACAAACTGATCAAATGGAGCTGGATTCGTATTATAGCCATGAACGATACTTTCCACTTCTGAGTGAAGCACCGGAATAAAAAAACTGGTTACCAAGTAGAAGGGAAGGACATCGACTGCGAAGCGCATGCCGGTGTTACGCAAACCGTTCTGATTACGCATACTATATTGTTGGTAAATGGCCTCGGGAGAAAACGATTTTAAATCTTTAAGTGCTGACTGCTGATAGCTGATGAGAACTTCGTTACCTGTTTCTGCGGGATTCTGATTGGCAATCTTGGCCGCCAGTTTACCTTTTAGTCGGAGTGAGTATTTTCCTAGCTTATAATTTTTTTCACCAGTATTCTTTAGCTCGACGATCTCCGCTAGGTGTTCATTACTCTTAGCCTCACTATAATTCTGACGATAATTAACCCAGGACGAATCCATTTGATCGTGTCGCGGCCCTTCTTGTGCCGACAAGTTTGCAGGATAACTTTGCATGAGCAAAGCTGCTGACAAGAGGATTTTTAGAAAGGTCTTCTGTTTCATCACGAAACATGAAAATGCAATACCAATGCCCAGAAACCGAAACGACATCTACAAATTAAACGGTGGTTTTCAGGCACTTAGCCAGCCTAATGTCGGAGGAGAAGATAGGTTTTAGGGGTTTTTAACAAGATTGTCACCCAGGCGTCTAAATCTTAGACATGATGATTTAGTAAAACTATTAAGGCAGCCGCCAAATTTGTCGATAAAAACTTGTTACATTTAGAGGAGGAATTCTCGTGCTAATTACTTTTCCAGTTCCAATCGCCATTATAGATGATGATGTGGTTCAAACAAAACTCATATCAGGTTTCCTCAAAGACTTTCCCAATATCACCATGCAGGTCTTTAACGATCCGCTCGTCGCGATGAAAGAAATCGAAGAGGGCAAATTTAAAATTGTTATCACCGACTTGAAAATGGAAGGACTTAAAGGCGACGATCTGGTTCGCCGTTGCACAGAATTACGCCAAGGTATGCAAATGATCGTCGTCACTGGCACTGACCATTTGATGTCGGCGATTCGCTGCTTCAATGCGGGCGCTCGGCGCATAATTCGTAAGCCAATTAATAAGCAAGAACTCGTTGATGCGCTCAATCTATGTGTTGACCACTTCCTAGCGTTTAATGCTACAGTAAAGTCGATCACTGCCAAAAAGGCTTCGTGATCGATCTGTTCATTACAACGAAGGAAAAATTTGAACCAAGAAGTTTTCTCCATCCTTGTCGACCTTAAAGCTATAATCACGAACAATCATATTCTTTACACTTCCGGTAAACACGGAAGTGAATACGTGAATAAAGATGCTCTTTATCCCCACACCGAAGCTGTTTCCAAAGTCTGCTCTTTCATTGCTAAACGATTTGCCAAGGCGGGGGTTGATGTTGTTTTAGCGCCGGCACTTGGCGGGATTGTTTTAACTCAATGGATCGCTCATCATTTGACTCTTTTGACGGGTCGGCAAGTGCTTGCGGTTTACGCGGAAAAAAATGAGACGGGGGATTTTCAACTTAAGCGTGGCTATGGCGATTTGGTTCACAACAAAAAGATTTTGATTGTTGAAGATGTCTTAAATACGGGTGGCTCGGTTAAAAAAGTCGTGGAGCTTGTAAAAAAGCAGCAGGGAAACATTGTGGCAGTAGCAGCTCTTTGCAATCGTGGAGGTGTTACTCCTAATGATTTAGGCAACGTTGCTGAGATTTTTTCTCTTATCGAGTTAGATTTTAAGGCTTGGGAGCCCACCGATTGTCCTCTATGCGCCAAGAAAATTCCAATATCTAAGGAATACGGTAAAGGCGCAAAAGCCTAAAGCTTGACATCAAAGAGTCGCTCAATAAATCTAACAACTGATTTGTTAAGGGGTTCCATATGTCCACAAAAGTAAAATTGGAAATCGAAGGTAAAACTCACGAAATTGAATGTGACGAAGACGAAACGCTTCTTGAAGCGGCCCTTCGCCAGGATATCGATGCGCCTTACTCCTGTATGTCGGGAACATGTAATGCCTGCCAAGCTAAACTCTTAGTTGGTAAAGTGGAAATGGATGTTTGTGATGCTCTTACTCCTGATGAAGTCGCCGCCGGTGAAATCCTAACTTGTCAGGCGCATCCCACCACCGATTCCATACATGTGAAGTATCCTATTTAATCCGTTTTTTGTGGCAATAAGTTGAGTTTTTCTATGATCTTAAGATCATAAGTGGCCGTTTTTTGTCCTCACCGTAAAGAAATCACTCAGGGATTTGCGCCCATAGCCTCTAAAACACCCCTAAACGATGGCATAAAGACTGCTGTATTTAGGGCTGCGAAAGGCGCTTGTAAATGAAAAGACTTGTACTGTCACTGATTTTAGTTTTTGCCAATTTAGCTACGGCAGTTGAGCGTAATACAAAACCGCCTTTGGCTTTGCGAGCAGCGGGCGCTAATACTTCTGAATATCTCAAATCAATTACGAAAGCTGAAAAGGTACAAAAAGTAGCAAAGTACAAAGTTGCAAGTGCGCGTCCCGTGAAATTTAAAATTGCGCGCTATGAAGGTCCAAAACCTGTTCCACAGCGTGTTTCTGCACCAACACGTTTTGACAAACCAGTTGGCGCAGCCAATTCATCCGCGCTAGCTCAATTCAAAGTAAATTCTGAAATTGGTCCCAACGTGACGGTTGCAGAAGTTAAAGAAAAAAAACCAAAGGAAGGCTTAAAAACCTTACTTAGTTTTGAATATTCACCCGAAACTTCCACAATGAATGATTCAAGTGGAATGTATCACCTGGATGCTAGCTATCATTTCGGTGGCGGTC
>CAYPZY010000363.1:0-3429 GCA_964415155.1 uncultured Bdellovibrionales bacterium | reverse complement strand
ACCGTTTGCCGTCTGCCGTAAATCAGACGACTGCATTAATGCCACTGTAGAATTTGCGCGATTGAGATAAAAAGGATCGGTCATTTCGTAAAGGTCACGTCTGCCGTCGTCACCATAAATAACTTTATCGTTGAGGATGCCGTCATGGAAAGGCTTAATGGCATCATTGGTCTGTTGGCAACCTACTAAAAGTGTAAATAATAGTGCAATTTTGTTATGTGAGTTTTTGCTTTTTTTCATTCTAACCCCTTTACTTAAACACTTAAAAGGGCTGAAGGGGTTAGGATTAAGCGACTTTCTTTTTTACTGGCGCCTCTAATAGACTCATGATCTCGGTAAAATTTTTCGACTGGGCAAAGTCATATGCAGTTTTACCTTTACTATCTTTATCTGCGGGATTTGCACCACCGGCTAAAAGGGCTTTTACTACTTCGGCGTTACCCGTATAGGCTGCCACCATGAGAGGCGTGCAGCCGAGGTAGCGGCCATCAATTTTGAGACCTTTTTCAACTAATAGTTTTATGACTCCTGCGCCACCGCCTTCGATCGCATGAATTAGGGAGTTGCGCCCTTGGCTGTCTTTTGCCTGAACGTTGGCGTTCTTTTCAATAAGTTGGCGCACGATATTGGAATTTCCTTTGCGTGCGGCGAGCATCAGGGCCGTGTGCCCAGAAAAGTCTTTCGCTTCGACGTCGGAGTTTAAGGCTAAAAGTTTTTTAACCATATCCTCATTGCCGATCGCCGCAAATTGCAATAGGGGAGTTTGCCCGGTTTTGTCGCGCGATTTTACATCGATAGAAGCATCCTTAGGTTTTTTATTTTCACCTTCTGGAGCCGCTTCATCGAGGATTCCTGAATTGCGCTTTAGATATTCCTCAAATTTGTTGAGAGTTTCAATCATGTCAGTGCGTTCAAATTTTTTGGCAACGTCCATCACCGTTGCACCGTCTTTTCCTTTTGCATAAATGTCGGCGCCTGCGTCTAGTAACGCCTCTAAGGCTGAATCTGCGCCAACCCGCGCAGCAAGCATCAGAGCATTTTCACCTGCATGATTTTGTAAATTAATATCCAAAACATTTGAGACCCAGACTTTTCCAGTTTTTCCTGCGTCAGCTTGTGGAACAAAGCTGCTCTCAAAACTGTGCACCAATAACAGATTGAACATTTCGAAATTATGATTTTCTATAGTCTGCATGAGTGGGGTGTTGCCATTAGGATCTGGGATATTAATGTCGGCTTTGGCGCGTAACATCGCCTTCACAAAATCGCGTTTACCAGATTTAAGTGCATACATGATAGGTGTTTGGCCCTTATCATCTTTAACGTTAATGTCGGCGCCTGACTTAAGCAATTTTTGAACTGCATCGACATCGGCATTAATGACAGCGTCAAACAAAGGTTTCGCATCTACCGCAAACACCGGTGGCGGCACCAGCGGAGTTTGACCAGCGGTTGCATCAGACACCGATTTCTCTGACTCTGTAACTACCTTCACCACGCCAGGTGATGTTCCTCCTATAACGGGAACCATTCGCTCAGGGGTGGGTACAACATTGGCCGGAGCCTGCATGGTTTGCTCGACAGGTGCGAGTAATGGCTCGTTCACGGGATGTATATTTTGAGTAGGTACAGTCTCTGCACCGTCGGTAGGCGCAAACACATCCGTGGCATTAACTGTGGGACTCTCATCCGGCAGCGATTCACCAAAATCTTCTAGGAATGCTTTAACGAGAGGTTTAAAAAAGGAGTCCTCATAAACAGCGGAAGGGGTGTTACCGTCAAGACCGGCAATCTTTTTCATCGCTTCAACAGGAGTCAAGGTTGCATGTCCAAAACGCATGCTGGTTAGTTCGTCAAACTCATCAGCGAAAGCACAAATTTTTGCTAACGGGTCAATGGATTCACTTTTTAGTCCGTAAGGAAAACCACTACCGTCTGGACGCTCATGGTGCTGCAAAATCATTTTCAACACGTTTTCCGGAAGTTTCATCTTTTTAAATTTAACTGTATAGGAAGCGTTGCCGGGGTGGAGGCGGTACTGTGCCTTCTCCGCTTCGCTCATTTGATCAAAATTCTTTTGTAGAAGGTCAGTTGGTAAATCAGCCATGCCGATGTCGTGTAAGAATCCACCCATTTGCAATGTTTCAGGTTCCGTAAAGCCAAGAGCTAGTCCAAAAAGGGTGCAGTAAGTGGCGACATTGCGGCAGTGTGAGTAGTTCGTCATATTTTGAGCAGCGAGCTCAATGACTGTTTTCGCAAATTGTTTCTTTGAACCACTGCTATCTTCGAGTTGTCCCAAGACCTTGCGTACGTTCTCGAACATTTCCTGGCCCTCTTTTTCGGTACTGGCTGCTTGCGAAAATAAACCACCGATCATTTTTTTTATTTCACCGGCGATCTTTTTTTCTTTTTCGATTTTTGAAAGACGATCATCTTTTTGCAGTCTTGATAAGATTTGTGCGCTGTAGTTATAGTATTTAGAAAGATCCGATTTTTTAATGTAAATCGAAAACTCTTTGTGGATTTTGAATTTTTCCACAGTCTTCTCGTCTAACGATTTTCCCTTCTGACGATAATGAATGATTTTTTTATTGGTGGGAAGACAAACGAAAATATCGAACGGAAGTCCTTCTGCCCACTCTAGCTCGAGAATATTTACACGAGAAAGGGAATCTAGAGTTAAATTTTCATTGGACAGATCCACTGGTGCGTACTCAAACACGCAGTTGATTAAGACCTCTTCTTCAAAAGGTAATTGGTAGACGTAATCAAAGCCTTTTTTGATCATCGTCTCGGGATTGTAAGAAAGGTGTCCTTTAAAAACACCGATAATTTTCATGACGTTGGAAATCTTGCGAATGTTTTTAATAATGTTGTCGACTTCCTTACTCTCTTTTTCGGGATCGAGTTCGATGAGAGCCATTCGCGGAATGTCTTTGGTGTTTAATTTTGTTACGTCATTCGCGGAGATGATTTCTGTAAAGGAATAGCCAAATACGGAAAGTCGCTCTTGCAATTTGGTGAGCGATGAATCGGCAATCGAGCAAATTACCAGCCTCTGTGTTTTAGAGTCTTGCGGCACAACCACGTCTATTTCCTCATATTATTTTTCGGCGATTTGGCGGTTTAACTCTAGGCAATCATTAGAATAATTCTTTCTTGATATCAAAATGATACAGCCAATGCGAAAGTTCTGAAGATTGCGTTAAAATATTTCTTGATATTAGACTGTGAGTGTTTCATTTCTACCCTATATATGAAATTGCTCTTGTTACAGCCGCCGATAGAGGATTTTTATGAGACGGACATTAGGCTTCAACCAATTGGTTTGGCCTATCTCAAATCGGCAGTTAAAAAATGGTTACCGCAAATCGATGTTAAAATAGTGGACCTTCACCGTGGCGGCGGTAGACAGACTATTTCCATTCC
>CAYPZY010000362.1:0-3437 GCA_964415155.1 uncultured Bdellovibrionales bacterium | reverse complement strand
CCATGATCATGTTGTTAGTTATTACTGGTGTGGGATCACTCATTCACTTATTTAGTGTCGGCTACATGTCGCATGATCATACGCCAGCTAAGTATTTTTCTTATCTCAATCTTTTCGTTTTTAATATGTTGTTGTTGGTTTTGGGCAATAACTTGCTGTTAATGTTTGTTGGCTGGGAAGGCGTCGGCCTATGTTCTTACCTTCTTATTGGTTATTGGTTCACCGACAAAGAAAAAGCGGCTGCTGGAATGAAAGCCTTTATCACCAACCGAATTGGTGACGCCGGTTTTCTTTTGGGAATTTTCACCTTATTTATTACTTTTGGAACGGTTGGCTTTAGTGAATTGTGGGAGCTTGCCCCGCGCACAGCTGAACTTGGTTGGGGTGGCCCTGTCACTTTGGCCTGCTTATTTTTATTTATCGGTGCGATGGGAAAATCAGCACAAATTCCTTTATATGTTTGGCTTCCAGATGCGATGGCGGGCCCGACACCAGTCTCTGCGCTGATTCACGCGGCGACGATGGTTACTGCCGGTGTTTATATGATTGTGCGACTTAATCCTCTTTTCTTAGCTGCTCCCAATGCAATGCTGGTAGTTGCTTGGATTGGTGGAGCGACTGCACTTATGGCGGCAACGATCGCGCTTACCCAATTTGATATTAAAAAAGTTTTAGCCTACTCAACCGTCTCACAACTTGGCTACATGTTCATGGCGGCCGGGGTTGGTGCTTTCAATGCGGCAATGTTTCACTTGATGACGCATGCTTTTTTCAAAGCTCTGATGTTTCTTGGCTCCGGTAGTGTGATTCATGCTATGCACGAAGAACAAGATATTCGCCGTATGGGTGGTCTCAAAAAGTATCTTCCTATAACTCATTTTACATTTGTCTGTGGTTGGCTAGCTATTATCGGTGCTCCTCCACTTGCGGGATTTTTCAGTAAAGACGAAATTCTTTGGCTCGCTTTCCATTCGCCCTACGGTTCAAAATTTTTATGGTTCGTAGGTTTGGTGGGAGCAGGTCTTACTGCTTTCTACATGACCCGTCTTATGTTCTTAACTTTTTGGGGCGAAAGCCGAGTTCCTAAAACTGTACACCCGCACGAATCACCCTTGGTCATGACTCTCCCCTTAATAGTATTGGCTATTCTTTCCGTCGTTGGTGGTTGGATTGGTATTCCTGCGGTTTTCAGTCACATGGGAATGGGCCACATACCAAATATTTTAGAGCATTGGTTAGAACATAGAATTTTGCCGATACCTAACCTTGGCCATGCGAGCATGGGACAAGAGTTATCGTTAATGGGCCTTTCGCTCTTTGTTGTTGGTTTAGCGGGTCTTACAGCGGTTTATTTTTACGCTCTTAAACCAGAGATGCCAAAAATTTTGAGTCAGAAATTTTCTGGCGTTTACAATACACTTTACAATAAATATTGGGTCGATGAGTTTTACTACGGAACTCTTATCAATCCTCTTGTCGAAGCTTCCAAAGGTCTATGGCTTTATATCGATGTAAATTTTATTGATCGAATGACCTATGTCATCAGCGATCTTATTAAAGGTGCTGGCCAATTTTTCCGCGGCTTACAGAACGGCAACATGCAGTTTTACATTTTCTATATCGTCGCAGGGATCTTGGGTGCGGTGATTTTTTGTACTCATATGTGAGGAATTGAATGCAGTTAAAGGATACACTTCTTAGTCTCATTATCTTTTTACCGTTAGTGTTTTCGGGCCTTCTAATGTTGGCTACTTCTGATCGCGCCATAAGAGTGGCATCCTTACTTTTCTCATTAGTGGAGTTTGTGCTTAGTCTTGCGATCCTAAAGTATTTTGATCCGGCAAATCCCGGCTTGCAGATGGTTGTGCAGACACCGTGGATAAAAAATTTCGGTATCCAATATTTGGTCGGTATCGATGGTATTTCTCTTTGGTTGGTTATTCTTACTACCTTCTTAACTCCCATTACTATATTGGGAAGCTGGAAGAGTATTGATACCCGCGTAAAAGGTTTCCATATTTCACTTTTCATCTTGCAGACGGCAATGATTGGAACTTTTTTGGCGATGGACTCCGTGTTGTTTTACGTTTTCTGGGAACTGTCGCTTGTTCCCATGTATTTTATTATTGGCATTTGGGGTGGCGCTCGCCGTATCTATGCGACGGTCAAGTTTTTTATCTATACAATGGTCGGCTCACTTTTAATGTTGGCCGCGATTGTTTACATGATTCAGCAAACGCAAGTGCAGCTCGGTTTTTTCAGCGCTAGCTTTCTTGATTTTTACAAACTCCAAGTTCCCTTTGTTGCTGGTCAATTTGTTAATCCACAAAGCTTACTATTTTTTGCGTTTGCCTTGGCATTCGCATTTAAAGTTCCATTGTTTCCATTCCATACGTGGTTGCCTGATGCTCACGTCGAAGCGCCTACTCCCGGTTCCGTAATACTAGCGGGGGTCATGCTAAAAATGGGAACTTACGGAATGCTACGCTTCGCGATCCCTTTATTTCCCGAAGCGGCCGAGTACTGGGCCTGGATTTTTATTTTTCTTTCCTTGGGTGGAATCATTTATGGAGCTTTGGTGGCGATGGTACAAACCGACGTCAAAAAGCTTGTGGCCTATTCGTCAGTTTCTCATATGGGTTATGTTGTCTTAGGTCTATTTGCTTTTAACATTTTCGGCATTTCCGGTAGCTACTATCAAATGTTGAATCACGGGATCAGCACTGGCGCTCTCTTCTTGCTCGTCGGTATGATTTACGAGCGCACGCACTCTCGCGAGATTTCTAAGTATGGTGGATTGGCGCTAGTGCTCCCACTCTATACCATTTGTTTTTTTATCGTTACTCTTTCGAGCATTGCAGTACCTCTCACTAACGGATTTATCGGTGAGTTTTTAATTCTCATGGGTGCCTACTCCTACAATAAGTTTTTTGGTGCTTTGGCCTGTTTAGGCGTGATCCTTGGCGCTGCCTACATGCTTTGGATGTTTAAAAAAGTTTTCTTAGGTGAGAAGGGTGAGCTGGTCGATTCTCACGGCGGTCATCACGAGTTAAAGGATTTGTCTCTTCGTGAATTTGCAGTGTTGGTTCCGCTTATCGTTGTTGTTTTTTGGATGGGACTATTTCCCGGTCACTTTTTAAATTGGTCGAAAGCAAGTTTAGATCATTTTTCGGCAAACTTTCGCAATTATGAATTGGTTATAAGTAATCCTGAAAAGCTAAATGAAAAAGTAGCCGTTGGTAGTGGGGTTAAGAAATGAAGTTTTCGTTCTCGCATACAGAATTTATTTTAGTCCTAGTTATTGCCTCGCTTTTTCTTTTTAGTTTGGTGCCAATCACGCAAAGAATTTTGCGAAAGAAAGAAGAACAGCCTAGCCTTCTTTCCATTGGTTACGGTGTTGTCGGCTTTTTGGCAGCCGGTACCTTTCTTTTAGTTTT
>CAYPZY010000361.1:0-3442 GCA_964415155.1 uncultured Bdellovibrionales bacterium | reverse complement strand
ATTGCGAAGCATAGGGAAGAAATTAAACACCTATCCGAACAATACACGCGTAAAATAGAAGACCTGAAACAACGTCATAGTATGGAAATTGATCAGATTAAAGAAGATTTAAACAATATTCTATCTGAGAAAAACGTAAAGCACAGCCAGGAAGTAAATGATATTCGCAACATTCATCGTCAGCAACTGGAAAAAGTGGCGAGAGAAAACGAATCAAAGATCGATACCTATCGCCAGGCAGCTGACGATCAGTTAAAACACTTTAAGGAGATACAAGACAAACAGTTCGCTTTAAAAGATGATCGCTACGAAGACACGGTTCGTAACTACGATCAAAAGTTTACAGAATATTCCAAAAACATGCAGGAGGCAATGGATCAGGGGTTAGATCATCAACGTGAAGTGATGGACAAGCAACACCAAAAGGAAGTAACTGCTTTAACAGATGACCGCGACAGGAGACTTGATCAAGCCTACACATCAAATCGCCGAACGAGTAATGAGAAAAACAACGAAATAAAATATTTGAACCAGAGATTGCGTGATCAACATGATAATTTAGCGGAAGATTTTGTTACAAAAGTTAATTACGAACGCGAAAATCACGCTCGTGATATTGAAAACCGTCGAGAAGTTTACAAAGCGTCTATTGAGGAAATGCGAGATCGCTATGAAGATTCTCTGCAGAAAGAAAAAGAGAGAGCCAGCGATGCTAACGGTGTTTTTAAAACTAGTGTGGACAAGCGCTTAGGCGAGCAGGTTCGAAACCTAGAGCGCAGGTTGGCGGACACCAAGCATGACCATGCGAAAACAGAAATTGATCTTAAGAGATCTTATGAGAAGCAGAAGCAGAATCTTAAGGATGCGTTTCAGTTAAACGTCGAAAATTTTGAACAACAACGTAATGATGCGGTCGAAGAATATAAGACGATTGCGCAAAAGGATTTGCAATCAGCAAAAAAAGAATTCGACAATCTCAACAGACTAAAAACCAACTACTACAAAGGGCAAATTTCGGAATTGAAAAACCGTAATGAAGAGACGTCTAATCAAAAAACGGAAGAAATGAAACAGTTGCAGGACCATTTGACGTCACGAATGGAACAGCGGGTAACGGGTGTGCGCGAGGCCTTACAAAATTCTAACAGAAAGGCACAAAACTATTACGAAGACTCCTTGGATCAAATGAAGTCGGTTTATCAACAAAATGTTGAAGATGTTCGCGAACACCTAAATGAAGAAAAGAAGGTAATGTCATCTAACCTTCGCAATGATATGAGAAAAGCCGCAATGAAATCAAATGACCAGCTTATTGCGATAAAAAATAACTATGAAAAGAGATTCCAAGAGTTGGCAGAAGAAAACGAGCGTCGGTTAAGGTCTTTGAAGTGGGAACATGATCGTTTGATGGGCGAGCAGGCAAAAGAGTCCAAAACTTCCGCGGAAATGAAGGAAGCTCAATACAGCACAAAGTTGACACAATTGCAGGAAGAGCATAAAAAATTAGTGGACTCGATGAACAGAAAACATCAGGATGAAATCGCCCGCCTGATTACATCGACCCAGAAACGTGTTTGATTGTAGCAGTGGCGATGAGCTCGAGTAGGAACGCATCATGATAATCACCAGACGAGTAAAGATTTTGGCAACGGCAGGTCCGTCGTTGTCTTCCAAGGAAACATTAAAAGCAGCGATCGAAGCCGGAATGAATGTCATTAGACTAAATTTTAGTCATGGCACGCACGAAGACCATGCCCGCACCATAAGTTGGGTTCGTGAACTTTCCAAAGAGTTGCAGGTGCCAGTAGCATTACTTCAAGATCTACAAGGACCCAAGATCCGTACCACTAAGTTTAAAGGTGGATCGGTTCAACTGCATCAGGGGAGAGAGGTTTTTTTAATTCCTGGTTTGGCCGAGGGAAGTGAAACAGAAATTGGTGTTGATTTTTTACGCCTTACGGAATCCGTTAAACCCGGTGCAAAGATTTTGTTAGACGACGGTTTAATTGAACTTGTTTGTACAGAAGTTCGTTCAGACCGAATCCATTGCCAAGTTATTGGTGCCGGCCTTTTAAAAGATCGCAAAGGTATCAACATTCCTGGCGCCTTTTTACCCATTGAGTGTTTGACGGAAAAGGACCTGCGCGACCTCGATTTCGGTCTTTCGCAAAATGTTGACTACGTCGCTCTAAGTTTTGTTCGTCGTGGCAGTGACATTGAACGTCTTCGTCAAATCATCGACAGTAAAAGACCCGAAACAAGAATTATTGCAAAAATTGAAATGCTTGAAGCGCTCGACAATCTAAGTTCGATTATTGAGCTTTCCGACGGAGTTATGGTCGCTCGTGGTGACCTCGCTGTAGAAGTGGGACAAGAGAAATTGCCGGGCATTCAGAAACACATTATTAAAATGTGTAATCATTTAGGTAAACCAGTCATCACGGCAACTCAAATGCTTGAGAGTATGGTGACGAAACTTAGTCCCACTCGTGCAGAAATTACGGATGTTGCCAATGCCGTTCTCGATGGTTCCGACGCGCTAATGCTCTCTGCAGAAACTGCCAGCGGCGCCCATCCCGCTCGTTGTATTAAAGTTATGGCTGAAATCATCACTGAGGTGGAAAAGTCAGTCACCTATTATCACACAGAAGAAGATATTGGCGGCGCCTTTCAAGGTTTTGCTGATTCCATTAGTGCCAGCGCTTGTCTTTCCGCCCGCAAACTCAATGCGACTGCGATAATCTGCTTATCAACATCTGGAAAAACTGCTGTGCGTATTTCAGCTTATCGGCCAAAAGCGCACATCATTGCGGTCTCCGAAGTTGCCGATACACTTAATCGCTTGTCTCTTGTTTGGAGTTTACGAACGTTGAAAATCGATGCTTACAATGATTCCGAGGTCGCATTCGCTCAGATAGAAGAATTATTGTTAAAGTACGGAGTTGTAAAACCTGGCGATGTTGTCGTCTTCACTCTCGGAATGCCGGTTCGCTCAAAATCCAAAACTAACACGCTCAAAATCATCGCCATCAGCGACCGGAACATCCAACCCCTTCCTTCCGATAAATTACCTCTCGCGTACAAATAAATTTTAGACTCCGCGGTTCTGCGGAGTTTTTTTGTTTGGGGCGTTTGCGTGGGGGCGTTTGTTTTGGGGGGCGTTTGGGTCTGTACGTTTGTACATTTGTACTTTCGTATTTTTGTACTTTTGTACATCGCGAGCATCAGTATGTCTTTCATCGCGAGCATCAGGTGCGGATGTAACGGCGGGTGTCTGTAATTCACGAGCATCACATGCGTCTGTGAATCACACGCGTCTGTCACGAATCGTATGCGTCTATGAATCACATGCGTCTATGAATCACATGCGTCTATGTAATCTCGAGCACCACAAACCCACAACGGCAAACTCCTAACGGTTTGCCGTGTGGATTTGTGCACG